>JAPYWT010000412.1 GCA_028276215.1 Thermoflexus sp.
TGTCCTATAAGGAGAGAAGTCCCATGAGTACACAAGTCACCAAAGAAGAACTGCTCGCGAAAGCGAAGAAGCCAGCAGAGGACGCGATGGCCCTGCACCCCTACTACCGGGGCAAGGTGCAGACCGCGCCCAAATGCCCGGTCCGGGGGCTGGATGACTTCGCCATCTGGTACACCCCCGGTGTGGCGGCCCCCTGCAAGGCCATTCAGGAGAACCCCGACCTGGCCTACGAGTACACCAACAAGGGGAACACCGTCGCCGTCGTCTCCGACGGCACGCGGGTTCTGGGCCTGGGCAACATCGGCCCGCTGGCCGGACTCCCCGTTATGGAGGGCAAGGCGCTGCTCTTCAAGTACCTGGGCGGCGTGGACGCCGTCCCCATCTGCCTGGACACCCGGGACCCCTACCGGATCATCCTGGCGGTCAAGTGGATTCAGCCATCCTTCGGCGGCATCAACCTGGAAGACATTGAACAGCCGAAGTGCTTCCGGGTGCTGGACATGCTCCGCAGCGACCCGGAGGTGCAGATTCCCGTCTGGCACGATGACCAGCAGGGAACGGCGACGGTCATCCTGGCCGGGCTGATCAACGCGCTGAAGGTGGTGGGGAAGCGGATGGAGGAGATCAAAGTCGCAGTCATCGGCTCGGGTGCCGCCAACATCGCCACCATCCGCCTGCTGGTGGCCTCGGGGGTCCCCTTCGGCAACATCATCGCCTGCGACAGTCAGGGCATCCTGCACCCGGGGCGGGAGGACATCGCCCAGCGGAAGATTGAGTTCATAGACAAGTGGCGCATCTGTCAGCAATCCAACGCCGAAGGCCGACGGGGTGGAATCCCGGAGGCGCTGCGCGGCGTGGACGTCTGCATCGCGGCCAGCAAGCCGGGGCCGGGGACCATCCTCCCCGAATGGGTACGGGGAATGGCGGAGGATGCCATCGTGTTCGCCTGCGCCAACCCCATCCCGGAAATCTGGCCCTGGGAGGCCCGGGAAGCCGGGGCGCGCGTCGTGGGGACGGGCCGGAGCGACTTCCCCAACCAGATCAACAACTCGCTGGGCTTCCCGGCCATCTTCCGGGGCGTCCTGGACGTCCGGGCCACCACCATCACCGACGAGATGGCCATTGCCGCCGCCCAGGAACTGGCCCGCTGTGCGGAGGAGAAAGGCCTCAGCGAGGAGTACATCATCCCCTCTATGGAGGAGTGGGAGGTGTTCCCCCGGGAGGCGGCCGCCGTCGGAGTGAAGGCCCAGGAGCAGGGCGTGGCCCGTCTGCACCTCTCCTACGACGAGTTGCTCCGGAAGGCCGAGGACACCATCCGCCACGCGCGGGAGATGACCCGATTCCTGATGGAAAAGGGCCTCATCCCGCCCGTGCCGGAGGGGAACGCGTAACGCAATAGGGGATACGTAAAACGTAAAACGTGAAACGTAAAACGTAAAACGTGAAACGTGAAACGTGAAACGTAAAACGTAAAACGTAAAGCGTATTCCGTAAGGAGGAGTGCCAATGTATGACCTGATTGTGATCGGTGGAGGGCCGGCCGGGATTACGGCGGCGGCGATTGCCATCAACCAGCGGCTGGAGACGCTCATCATCGCCGAGCGGTGGGGCGGACAGATGACCTACGAGATGCAACTGGAGGACATGGGAGCCCAGGAGGTCATCACGGGCGAGGCGCTGCTGGACGCCTTTCGCCGCCAGTTGGAGTATCTGGAATTCGCCCGTCACTTTGACCGGGTGACGCGCGTGACGCCGGAGGAGGGTTCTTTTCTCGTGGAGACGGCGGACGGGGACCGCTTCCAGTCGCGGGCCCTGATTATTGCCACCGGTGCCAGGCCGCAGCGGCTCAACGTGCCGGGCGAGGAGCGGCTGGCCGGGCGGGGGCTGAGTTACTCGGCGGTGACCCATGCCGGGCTCTTCCTGGGGAAGGACGTGGCCGTCGTGGGGAACGGTCGGCGCGCGCAGTGGGCCGCCGCCAGCCTGGCCCGCAAGGCCCACCGCGTCTATCTCCTGGCCCCCGAACCTCTGGTGACCACGCCGCTGGCCTCCAGACTTCGCCGGATGGATAACGTCACCCTCGTGGAAGGAGCCACCGTCCAGGAAGTCCTGGGGGGCCAGTACGTGGAGGGCCTGCGGGTCCGGATGCCCGACGGGAGCGAGCAGGAGATACCGGTCAAGGGGGTCTTCGTCAAACTGGCCCGCGTCCCCAACTCGCAACTGGTCCGAGGCTGGGTGGACTGCGACGAGCAGGGGCACATCATCGTGGACGTCTACTGTGCCACCAGTTGGCCGGGGGTATTCGCGGCGGGCGATGTGACGCTGGTTTCGGAGCAGGTGCTGGTCCACATCGGCGAAGGGGCCAAGGCGGCCCTCTCCGCCTACCACTACCTGCTGATGCAGTAGAAAGCCGTCGGGGTTGCGGCGGCGGCCTTCGGCCGCCGCCGCAACCTATCGGTCCGGGGAGCGGCGGGCCAGCAGCGCCAGCACCAGGGCGACGGCGCTTCCCAGCACCAGCAGCGCCAGCAACTTGTAGAGGCGGGAGGAGACGCTCAGCGCCAGCACGCCGAAGACGCCGCAGAAAGCCCAGTAGGCCAGGACGATGACCGGCTGGGGAAGCCCCAGGTCCAGCAGGCGGAAGTGGAGGTGTCCCCGGTCGCCCTGGGTGGGGGAGCGCCGATGGCGCAGCCGGTCCACAATTTGCCAGGCGACGTCGGCGATGGGGATGCCCATCACCAGCAGGACGGTGGCGACCCGCGCGCCAGCCATGATGCCCAGGCATCCCAGGGCATAGCCCAGGAAAAAGGCGCCATTGCTGCCCATAAAGACACGGGCGGGGTGGAAGTTGTAGGGGAGAAACCCCAATGTGGCGCCCAGCAGGGCAATAGGGAGAAGGGCCACGCTGGGCTGTCCCACCCGATGCATGTGGACTGCCAGGACGACGCACAGAATCGCCGCAACCCCCGCCGCCAGCCCGTCCAGGCCGTCCAGCCAGTTGACGGTGTTGATCATCCCCGCGATCCAGAAGAGGGTCAAAATCACCACCACCGGCATCGGGAAGACCACTACCCGGTTCGTCAGCGGGTTGTTGACCCGTTCAATGAAGATGAGGGTGGCGATGGCGATGCCCCCGGCAACCAGTTGGGCCAGCAGTTGGCGCCT
>JAPYWT010000413.1 GCA_028276215.1 Thermoflexus sp.
GCGCCCTCCAGGGGATGAGTTCCGGGGCCTGCAGGCGCTGACGGTCAGCGAGGCAGGGGATGCCCTCTTCGTCCTGGCCGGGGGGAGGATATATCGGGTGACCATCCCGCCCCTGCCCTGCCGGTAGGGGACAGGGGCAAGCCCTGCTCCATGCATCAAGCCCGACGCTAAAGCGTCGGGCTTATGTTGCAAAGCCCCTTCGGGGCTCAAAACAGCCCGCAGGGCTTTGCTGAATAAGCCCGACGGTTTACCGTCGGGCTTAAATTGATGCCAATGGGCAGGGGCAAGCCCTGCCCCTACAACGCACCCTGTAGGGGCAACCCTTGCGGTTGCCCCCCTTGCGGTTGCCCCATGGGGCAGGGGCAAGCCCTGCCCCTACCCCTGGGCCTGCAGGACCGGCTCGGGCATCCGCAGCGACAGGCTCTCCTCGCCTGTCCCGATTCGGGTGAACGTCAGGCCCGACTCTCCCACGTCCACCCGCACCCGGTCGCCCCGATGGAACTCGCCACGCAGAAGGCGGATGCTCAGCGGACTCTCCACGTGCCGCTGGAGGGCCCGCCGCAGCGGACGGGCACCGAACTGGGGGTCGTACCCCTCCTGGGCCAGCCATCGGCGGGCCGCGTCGGTCAACTCCACCTCCAGCCCCTGCTCCGCCAGTCGCTCCGAAATCTCCCGCATCTGCAGGTCCACAATCTGCTCCATGTGCTCCAGCGTCAACCGGTTGAAGATGATGATTTCGTCCACCCGGTTGAGGAACTCCGGTCGGAACGTCTCTTTCAGGGCCCGCTCAATGCGCCGCCGGTTCTCTTCCTCTTCCCGCCCGTTCGCCCCCTCGCGCAGGAACCCCAGCGCGCCGCCCCGGCCCGCAAACTCCGTCCCCACGTTGGAGGTCATGATGATGACCGTGTTCCGGAAATCCACCGTCCGGCCCTGGCCGTCGGTCAACCGGCCGTCGTCCAGGACCTGGAGGAGGGCGTGGAGGACCTCAGGGTGGGCCTTCTCTACCTCGTCAAAGAGGATGACCTGGTACGGACGGCGACGGACGGCCTCGGTCAGTTGCCCGCCTTCCTCGTAGCCGATGTAGCCGGGCGGGGCGCCGAAGAGGCGGCTGACGGTGTGCCGTTCGTGGTACTCGCTCATATCAATGCGCAGGAGGGCATCCTCGTCGTCAAAGAGGAACCAGGCCAGCGCCTTTGCCATTTCGGTCTTACCGACGCCGGAAGCCCCCAGGAAGATGAAGGAGCCGATGGGCCGGCGGGGGTCCTTCAGGCCGGAGCGCCCGCGCCGGATCGCGTCGGCGACGGCCGCGATGGCCTCGTCCTGCCCGATGATGCGCTGGCGGAGCGCCTCCTCCATCCGCAACAGTTTCTCCGCCTCCGTCTCTAACATCTGGGCCACCGGGATGCCGGTCCACGAGGCCACGACCTGAGCGATGTCCTCCACGTCCACCGTCTCATCCAACTGGTGCTCCCGCTGCCAGGCCTCGCGCCGCTGGCGGAACTGGTCCTCCAGGCGGAGCCGCCGGACTTTGATTTCGGCGGCCCGTTCGTAATCCCGCCCGTTGCTGGCCGCCTCCTCCTCCATCTGAAGACGGTTGATCTCCGCTTCCATTTTCTTCAGGTCGGGGGGAAGCGTATGGAGGGCCACGCGCACTTTGGCGGCGGCCTCGTCCACCAGGTCTATGGCCTTATCGGGCAGGCGCCGGTCGGTGACGTAGCGATGGGAGAGGCGCGCCGCGGCCACCAGGGCCTCGTCGGAGATGTGGACCCGGTGGTGGGCCTCGTAGCGGTCCCGCAGGCCGCGCAACATCTCTATCGTCTCCTCCACCGTGGGCTCGTCCACGAAGACCGGCGCGAACCGCCGTTCCAGCGCGCCGTCTTTCTCTATGTACTGGCGGTACTCGTCCAGCGTTGTGGCGCCGATACATTGGAGTTCGCCCCGGGCCAGGTACGGCTTCATAATGCTGGACGCGTCCAGTGCGCCGGTCCCGGCCCCTGCCCCGACGACGGTGTGGAGTTCGTCAATGAAGAGGATGATCTCCCCCTGGGCCCGCTGGATTTCCTCCACAGTGGCCTTCAGCCGCTCCTCAAACTCGCCCCGGAAGCGGGTCCCGGCGACCATCGCGGCCAGGTCCAGTTGCATCACCCGTCGGCCTTTGAGGATTTCGGGGACGTTATCGGAGGCAATCTTCTGGGCCAGCCCTTCCACAATGGCCGTCTTGCCCACGCCGGGCTCGCCGATGAGGACGGGGTTGTTCTTGGTGCGGCGGCAGAGAATCTGGATGACCCGGAGGATTTCCGCGTCCCGCCCGATGACGGGGTCCAGTTTCCCCTCTTTCGCCAGCCGGGTCAGGTCGCGGCTGAACTTCTCCAGGGTGCGGTAGCGGGATTCGGGGCGGGTGTCGGCGAAGGACTGCCCGCTACGGACCGCGCGGATGGCGGCGTAGACCCGCTCCCGGGTGATGCCGGCCTCCGCCAGCACGCGGGCCACCTGGGTGCCCCGCTCGGTGATGATGGCCAGAAAGAGGTGTTCGGTGGAAACGTAGTCATCGCTGAGGCGATTGGCCTCCGTATTCGCCTCATCCAGCACCCGTTTCACCCGCGGGGTGATGAAAATCTGTCCCACCATCCCCCGCCCGTAGATGCCGGCCTTGGGGCTGCGACGCAGAATCTCGTCCACCTGGTTGGCGATCCAATCCGGGTCCACGCCCAGTTGGGCCAGAATTTGGGGGACGATGCCATCCGGCTGTTCCAGCAGGGCCAGCAGGATGTGTTCGGTATCTACCTGAGTGTGCCCGTAGCGGGTCATGATTTCCACCGCCCGCTGGGCGGCGTCCTGGGCCCGCTCGGTGAATCGGTCCATTCGCATCATGGTGGTTTCTCCTTCAAAGGCAACAATTCGGACTGACGGTTACTCCATCTTATCCACAGCGTATTGGATTTCCGATAGAGCGGTGTTAACGTTGTGTTAGAATCCCCATCCTGTTCCTATTATACCACACCTGGAAAAGAAGACACGCCATGTGCAACTTGTTTTTTCCCGTAACTACCTACCAGGGAGCCCCCGGGCAAGCGCTATCAAAGACGCGGCGAAGGCATGCCCCTGTAGCGCAGGCCGCCAGGCCTGTATTCGCAGGCTA
>JAPYWT010000415.1 GCA_028276215.1 Thermoflexus sp.
GGAACGGTCTGGACCCGAATGCCCTCCACCCGTATATGTGGGCGGCCAAACCCCACTACTACAGCGCCGACGTCTCCTTCTACAACTTCCCGTACATGTTCGGCCTGCTCTTCGGTCTGGGCCTCTACGCCCAATACCGCCAGGACCCGGATTCCTTCCGCGCCCGGTACGATGATCTTCTCTCCTCCACCGGTATGGCCGACGCCGCGACGCTGGCGGCCCGCTTCGGGATAGACATCCGCACCCCTCATTTCTGGAGGCAGGGCCTGGAGACCATCCGCGCCAATATTGACCGCTTCGTCGCTCTGGTGGATTCGTTATCCGGGGGATGCGTCCCAGAATTGTAGGACAACTGCTCGCAGTTGTCCTGCAAAGTACGGCCAGACCCGACGAAATTGGGACACAGCCCCTTGACATCTACACTCTTTCACCCCTTCCCTCGCATGCATGCGGGAGGCCCCTTGCTGATGCTCGGGGGGCCGCCGGTGCCGCTTCGCTGCGCTCGCCGTGATGTTCCTCGCTCTCCTATTTGTCAGAACTACCGATGCCGGGTATAATTGCAACGAAAGGAATTCCACCAGGAGGTGAACCATGTTAGTCGGTGAACGGATGACTCCGCGCCCCATCACGGTCAATGAGGACACGTCCCTCCCTGAAGCGCTGGAACTGATGCGCAAAGAGAAAATCCGCCGCCTCCCGGTGCTGGATAAGCACGGGAAACTGGTGGGCATCGTTACCGAACTGGACCTTCTGCGGGCCTCCCCCTCCCCGGCGACCACCCTGAGCATCTACGAAATTCCCTACCTCCTCTCCAAAGTCAAAATGCGGGACATTATGACCCGCGACGTCGTCACGGTGACCGAGGATACCCCCATTGAGGAAGCGGCCCGCATTATGGCCGACCGCAAAATCGGCGGCCTCCCTGTGATGCGGGACGACAAACTGGTCGGCATCATCACCGAGACGGACATCTTCAAGGTGATGCTGGAACTCTTCGGCGCCCGCCAGAACGGTATCCGCATCACCCTCTCCGTCCCCGACCAGAAGGGCGTCCTGGCCCGCGTGACCGGAAAAATCGCCGAAATCGGCGGCAACATCATCTCCCTGGGAACCGCGATGGGCGAGGACCCGTCCACCAGTCTCCTCATCCTCCGCGTGGCCGACGTCTCCGAAGAGGCGCTGGTGGACGCGATGAAGAGTCTGGGCGGCGGCATCCAGGTGGTCCATTCCCGTACCTGCGAACTTCCCGCCTGCGAAATCTGATGGACATCCCAAACCTGCGCTGGTGGGGTTGGGGGACACTGGACCGTTCCTACCCCCTGGAAAACCGGCCCCAATTCTGGCCGACCCTGCGGGCCTGGCTGGAACTGCCCGATGACCTGACGGAACGCCCGCCAGTCCCGCTGGAATCTATCCAACTCCGACCGTCCCGCCTGGACGACCCGGTCCTGGCCTCGCTGCGCCGACTGGTCGGAGAGGAGGCGGTCCGGCTGGACCTGCGCGCCCGCGTGGAGCACGCCTGCGGCAAGGCCTACCGGGACCTGGTGCGCGTGCGGGCTGGTATCGTCCCCAACCCCCCGGATGCCGTCGTCTACCCCGCCGACGAGG
Organism: Thermoflexus sp.; assembly: GCA_028276215.1. GTDB lineage: Bacteria > Chloroflexota > Anaerolineae > B4-G1 > DUEL01 > SpSt-77. The sequence continues at coordinate 1,609 of JAPYWT010000415.1, forward strand.
GGCAGGTGGCGGCGATTGTCGCCTGGGCCGCCGACCGGGACATCCTCATCATCCCCTTCGGGGGTGGCAGCACGGTCCTGGGGGCCGTGGAGCCGCCCCCAGACGACCGCCCCGCCATCAGCCTGGACCTGGCCCGGCTGGACCGGGTCATCTCCGTAGACCCCGTCTCCCGGACCGCCCGCATCCAGGCCGGCGCGACCGGCCCCGAGGTGGAGGCCCAACTGAACGCGCGGGGCTTCACCCTGGGCCACTTCCCCCAGTCCTTTGAGTTCTCCACCCTCGGCGGCTGGATTGCCACCCGGGGCGCCGGTCAGACGTCCACCGGCTACGGGAAGATAGAGCACATGACCCAGGCGGTCCAGGTGGTCACCCCGGTGGGCCTCATAGAGACGCGCGACGTCCCCGCCAGCGCCACCGGCCCCAGTTTGCTGGAGATTCTGGTCGGCTCGGAGGGGGCCTGCGGCGTCATCACCCAGGCGACGATGCGCATCTGCCCCCGCCCCGAAGTCCAGGACTACCGGGGATTCCTCTTCCACCGGCTGGACGAAGCGGTGGCCGCGCTGCGCGACCTGATGCAGCAGGGCCCCTGCCCCACCATCGCCCGCCTCTCCGACCCGGAGGAGACCGCCGGTTTCGCCGTCCTGGCCCACGCTCACTCCGGCCTGCGGGCCCTCATAGACCGGGCCACGGAAAAGTACCTGGCCTGGAAGGGCCACAGCCTGACCGGTGGCAGTTGCTTCCTGCTCCTGGGCTACGACGGCACCCCCGATGATGTCCGCCCCCGCTGGCGCCGGGCGACCGAAATCTGCCGGGACCACGGCGGCCTGCCCCTGGGCCGCAGCGTCGGCGAATCCTGGAAACGGGAACGGTTCGCCCAGCCCTACCTGCGGGACACCCTTCTGGGCGTCGGCGTCATGGTGGACACGCTGGAGACCGCCACCACCTGGTCCAACCTGCTCCACCTCTACGAGGCGATGACGGCGGCCATCCGGGCGGCCATCCGGAATACCGGCGGCGGGCCCGGCTATGTGATGACCCACGTCTCCCACAGTTATCCCTGGGGGGCTTCCCTCTACACGACCTTCCTGGGCCGTCAGGTGCCCGGCGAGGAGATTGCCCAGTGGTGGGCGGTGAAGGAAGCGGCGACGGAGGCCATCCTCGCCGCTGGAGGCACCCTCAGCCATCACCACGGCATCGGCCGCGACCACGCCCGCTGGCTCCGGGAAGAGGCCGGCCCGGTAGGATTGAAAGTCCTGCAGGCCGTCAAGGCCACCCTGGACCCCACCGGCATTATGAACCCGGGTGTCCTGCTGCCTGGGGAGGAATAATTTTTGTTGCGGCGGCTCCGCCGCCGCAACAAAAATTACGCCATGTGCAACTTGTTTTTCCCATAGGTATTTGGAGCCCTTTGGGGCGTTACGCCAGTTTGCCCCTCCCCCCTTCCCCCCTCCCCGCTGCCGCTGCGCGGCGCGGGGAGGGGGGAATTGAGAAGGGTTTGAGGCGGGCGGCT
>JAPYWT010000414.1 GCA_028276215.1 Thermoflexus sp.
ACCCGGTCCGGTCTCTCTACCGGCCGCAGCGTTTTACCTTTGTGACCGGGCTGCCCTCCGAAGGGCTTCTTCTCTTTGGGAAGCGCTGGCCGCCGGGCTGGTTTCTTGCGATACCCGTCGCTGCTGGGTGGCTTGTGGCTGTTCTGGCTGTTCAGCCCCAGGCGACGCCGCAATTCGGCATTCTCCGCCGCCAGACGAGCGTTCTCTTCTTCCAGGCGCGCCTTCTCTGCTTCCAGGCGTGCGTTCTCTGCCTGGAGGCAGGCCACCCGAGCTTCCAGATAAGCCACTCGCTTCAACAGCAAATCGGTTCCCAGCCGTAGCTTGACCACGGCTGTAGTTTAGCACAATTCCTGCAAATGGGTAGGTAGTTACCAGAAGCGTTATAAATGGCACCCCCATAGCCTTTGCCGCCATTGCCACCGTTTCCCGCCGGGTGCCCATAGTTGCAAATCCAGCTGAACCACCAACGGTAGCAGTATGTCGCTTGGGAAGCATCGCCCGCCCCGCCTCGACCTCCTCTTGCAGTATTGTTTTCGAAAACGCCGCTGGTGATGGTGAGACTACCGGAAGCATTGTAGAGCCCACCACCGTAGCCGTTCTCGCCCGGTCCCCCATGTCCTCCCCCGTCGGCCCCGACGGGGCCATCGGCGCCGATGGCGTTATTGCCATAGAAGGCTACATCGGTCAATATTGGGCTGCCACCGTCATTATACATCCCGCCACCATAAGGAGCAGAGTTACCGGAGAACGTCACGTCGGTCAACACTGGGCTGCCTCCGGTATTCCGCATCCCACCACCGCCTTGGGTCGCCGAGTTATCCGAGAAAGTGACGTCTGTCAGTGTTGGGTTGTAGTAATTGTTGTACATCCCTCCGCCAAAGGCTGCCCGATTGCCAGAAATGGTGACATTGGATAACGATGGACCGCTGTGATTGTTGTACACGCCGCCGCCCCACTCAGCAGCCAGGTTGCCAGAGAAGGTGACATTGGACAGCGTCGGATTGCTCCAGTTGTTATACATTCCACCGCCATAGTTGTGGGGGTACGAGCCGTTGGCCTGCCCGGCGGTGATGATGAAGCCGTCCAGTACGGCGGTGTTGTCTGTCCAGTTGCCGGTGACGACGTGGTAGGCGTTTTCGCCCTGAATGTCGTTCCAGGTTTCGGCGATAAAGTTGCCGTCGGTGTTGACGTCGTTTTGGTCAATGTCACCGCTGAGGATGGTCGGGTTGGCCTGCGGGTCGCGCTGGTCGCGGGATGTCTCGTTCCCGGCAAAGCCGCCGTAGAGGGCGACGCCGTTCTTCAGGGTGAAGGTGGCTTCTCGGTTTCCGGCCGCGCCGGGGTAGTGCACGCCAGCCTTGACCCAGATTTCGTCGCCACTGACTGCGCTGGCCAGGGCGGATTGCAGGGTGCAGGCGTTATCCCAACTGGAACAGTTGCCGCTGCCCTGCGCCGTTGGTGCGGCGTAGAGCACGCCGGGATTGGCGCGGGCAGGTTGCGGTGCGGTCAGGGTGACCGCGGCGGCCAGGGATAGCCCAATCAGCAGAAGGGCCATCGCCGTGATCAGATTACGGATTGTCCTTTCCATTTTGTCCTACTGTACGTTTTGAATGGGTCTGCCCAGAGGTGCTCATCTGCTGCGCTACCAGGGGGAAGGGGGAAAGAGGAACGGTGAAGCCGGTCCCCGACCAGCAAAGGCGACACAAATTCGCGCTGTATCAATTAGAGCAACAGTCGTCAGGGAACAAAGAGCGACCGGTGGATTCCATTGAGGGGAGACAAGGAGGTAAAAGAGGATAATGGCCTGGGAGAGTCCTTGAATCCCCGAATCAGTGGAATCTATTGGCCATCGTTTTGTGGTGGCAAAGAGAAAAGCAAAAGGCGACCCCACCGGTGCTTGATGGGGCCGCCTTTGTCGCGCGCTACAAAGATGCCTGCGCCATCAAAGCCGGTGTCAGGGTCCGTTTCCCGGTCGGCGCTGTTGTCATCAACGGGGGGCAGGTTTGTTGCACAATAATATAATAATATCACCAGGCAGGTATTTGTCAAGCCTTTCGCCCACGGTGATAGGGCTTATCAGCGCTCTAATCTTGTTCGCTCGTAGTCAGGCACGAAGCGCCAGCGGAGTGCCGTTTGGGGCCTGCTCAATGCCACGGGCAAGGCATGCCTCGCCCGTGCGCTTTGCGGCTTACTACGAGCATTTTCTTCGGAGCATGGATAGGTTCTGCTACGCTGAAGTGTTGGGCCGAATCGGACGCTCCTGGCAGAATCGGGACATACTTCGCGGTGGTGGGTTCAAACTAACAGTGTCTCGTACAACCGCTCCAGGCTGAGGTCGGGGCAGACGGTGTGGCGGCACTGGAGGGTGAGGGCAGCGGCGGAGAGGCCCAGACGGACCGCCTCGGTGGGCGGGAGTCCCTCTAAGAGGCCAAAGATGACGGCAGCGGTCAGCGCGTCGCCCACGCCCGTGCGGTCCACGATGGGGACGGCGATGGCGGGCAGGTTGCCGCTCTCCTGCATCGTGGCGTAGCAGAGCCCCTTCTCCGCCAGCGTGATGACGGCCAGTTTGACCCCCTTTGCCACCAGCCGTCGGGCGATACGGATGGGGCGGCTGCTGCTTCCACCCACCTCGCCCAGCAGGGCATACGCCTCCTGCAGGTTGGGCGTCACCAGGTGGAGTTGGCCCAGGAACGGTTGCAGGCGGACGGCCAGCGGCGCAGAGGTCGGGTCGGCGCAGACGGGACGGTCGTAACGGGCGGCCAGGCGAAAGACCATCTCCAGCGCGGCGGGGGAGAGATTCGCGTCTATGACAATCATCTCTGCTTCCTGGAAGAGGCGCCGCCGGTCGTGGAGATAGCGCGGGGTGACGGCCTGGATGGCCCCCATGTCGTCCAGCCCGACAATGAGTTGTTTCTCCTGGTCCTGCAGGGCCAGGTAGATGCCAGTGCGGAAGTCGGGCCGGACCAGGATGTGGTCGGTGTTGATGCCGACCTGGCGGGCGTTTTCCAGGATGTACCGCCCGGGCCAGTCGTCCCCCAGGGCGGTGATCAGCGTCACTTCCACCCCCAGGCGGGCCAGATTCTCGGCGATGTTGCGCGCCACCCCGCCGGGGCTCTGGCGG
>JAPYWT010000013.1 GCA_028276215.1 Thermoflexus sp.
CGGCGGCGAAGCCGCCGCCCCCAAACCCCCTCATTTCTCCCCCTCCCCGCGCCGCGCAGCGGCAGCGGGGAGGGGGCCGGGGGGAGGGGTGAGTCCAAAGGGTCAGGTGGTCAGTATGCCGGTTTATGTCTGGGTTAATTTTTTAAAGTTCATCACAGTCAGCGCCTGAATAGTTACCTTTTGCAAACAAAAAGTGCCGGGCGTTCTGATACGTCCGGCACTTTTGCCGAAGAAATCTATCGCTGGACGGATTTACCAGTGGATGCGGTTCGTCTGCAAGACCCTCATTCCTTCCAGCCGCAGGAGTTCGGGGAGGACGGCCCGGTAGACGGCGCAGTAGGGGGACGGGGCCGCCGGGGTGCCCCGCTGCCGTTGGGCCAGCAGCGGGCATCCCCCCGCGCAGACGTAGCGCCAGGGGCATTCCCTGCACTCCTCCTTCTCCTCCACCGGCGGGTTGCGGAACCCGTCCTCCGCCCGCACCGCCGCCAGCGGGTCTCCCTCCCAGACCGTGCCGACGGTCCGCCCCATCTCCATATGGCAGCGGGCCAGTTCTCCCCCCGGACCGACCACGATGTAGGCGTGCCCGGCGCCGCAGGGGTAGCGGTGGGGGGCGCTCAGGTCGCAGCGGTCCAGCAGATTGCAGATGGCAGATTGCAGATTGCCGGTCGTGGATTGCAGACGGCGCTCCATCTCGGAGAGGGCACCCTGCAGGCCCGCGATGAGGCGCTCCGGGTCGGGGGTCAGGTCGGGGCGGCCGGGGGCCGGGCGGACAAAGTTCAGGTTGAAGGGGAGGCCCCGGTCCAGCGCGAAGGCCACTATCTCTGCCAGCCCGTCCACGTTGTGTGCGGTGACGGTCACGGAAAGGTGGGGGGTGAGGCCTGAGGCCTGTGCCTGCTCTATCCCCTCCGCGATGCGGGCAAAGGAACCGGCGCCGCTCTCCGATGCCCGCTGCCCGTCGTGGGCCGGGCCCAGGCCGTCCAGGGAGATGGCCAGACGGATGCCCTCGTCCCGCAGCCACTGGAGCAGGCCCGGGGTCAGGGTGGTGCCGTTGGTCAGGAGCACTTCCCGCATGTCCAGGCCGGCCTCGGGGGCGCGCGCCCGCGCATACCGGTGGACGGCGCGGAGAGTGGGGAGGTTCAGGGTGGGCTCGCCGCCGGCGTACTTGAGTTTCAGGGCCCGGAAGCCGTGGGCGCGCGCGGAGCGGATGGCCCCGTCCACCGCCGCCCTCCCGACCTCCGGGGGCATGTCGGCCTGGCCCCGGGGGGCATAGCAGTAGGCGCAGCGGAGGTTGCAGCGGGTGGTGAGGTGGAGCCAGACTGTGAAGACGTGAAACGTGAGGGCGTGAAACGTAAGGGCGTGAAACGTAAAGGCGTGAAACGTGAAGGCGTGAGGCGTATTGCGGGTTGCGTTTTCCGTTGCATGGGCCGGGGTCAGCAGGCCCAGGGCGGCCAGTTGGCGGGCGGTGGGATCGGCCAGGGGGGCCGGGGCGGCGAAGGCGTCCAGGGCCCGCGCCGCCGGGCCGTTCAGCACCACCACCCCGGCGGGGCCGGTGGGGCTGAAAGCCACCTGGTACCCGCCGGGGAGAGGGGCGCGGTAGAGAGCGGGGGCCAGCCCCCAGAGCCCACCCGCTGGCAGACCGGCCTGGATAGGGGCGGCGGCCGGCGCGCAGGCGCAGTCGGACTCGGAGGGCTCAATGGCAGAGATGGCCGTGGAGAAATTCTCGCAAGCGCAATCGGATTCGCCGAGATTGCCAGAAAGTGGAGCATATACGATGAGGCAAGGGGGGGTCACGGCCTGCTCCTTGCTTCCAAAAATTGCAGCCCCAGGGCCATTTCTATCCAATCCCCTTCTTTCCGGCCCGTGGGCACGAAGCCGTGCTTCGTGAAAAGGCGTAGGGCCCGATAGTTATCCGCGCGGGTCGTCAATACCAACCGGGCCAATCCGCGCTCATGGGCCCAGGCGATGGCTTCAAGTAACATTTGTGTCCCCAGCCCGTGTCCTCTGGCAGTAGCGAGTAATCCGATACCCAGTTCAGCCTCTCCGTTGGCATCAGTAGGGAACAGGCGGCACCAGCCCACGACGTTTGCTCCCTCCACGGCTACCAGCAGGAGATGGCAGGGGCAATCGGGCCGGGCCAGCGCGTGCTCCCAGGCCGGAGTGGGCTCAAAGCGGGGTGTGCGCATCATCCCCTCGGCGCAGACGGCGTTGATAGTCCCGATCAGGGAATTCTGATCGGCCATCCTGTACCGCCGGATCTTATGCGGCCAGGGTACTGAGAACATCGTAGGGACCAAACAAGATCTGCAACTGATGCCAGAAATACCATTGCTCGCGGTCTCTCCGATACATTGCAGCCATCTCGGAAACGGCATCATAAATGGCTTTCAACTCACGAGCATTGAGCCTCTTCAGGCGTTCGTGAATCACCCGGAGCGCCCGGCGCATGTCGCGGAAGTCATCCGCGATCAATTTGTCGTACTCCAGCGCCAGGGCGAATTCTTGTGCCGCGGCCTGCAGATCAGGATAGGGGGGGGCTTTCCCCGAGCGTTCAAAAGCGTCCATGGCCCGCACTCCTTTCAGCACGTGCATGCGGGCCAGTTGAGCGAAGATACCCAGGACTGTATCTTCCCGGACCTGAGGGAAGGAGGATGGAGTAATCAGGTAGGAAGCAAATTGTTGCCGGACCTCCTGTTCTATGGTCTGCAGGTGCTGGTCCAGAGCTGCATCCTGAGCATAATAGTACATCCAGGCCAGTCCCAGCGCTCCGTCCAGGTACTGCGCCCAGAAGCCGTTTTCCCGGGCCATTTCCATAGATTGCCGCAGCGCTTTTTCGGCTGCTACCCTGTGTGTCTGCAGGTCAACATCAGGGGATGGGAAACGACAGAACTCACGGTGGGTAATCCCTTTCTCATAGAGGGCGGCGACCAACCGTTCGGGTTCCCTCGGTTCTTGGGAGAAAATCTCAAAGGCCCTCTGGCTGTGCTCCAGGGATTTCTGCAGAAGGCGGACCCGCTCCTGCTCCGGGCAGGGGGGTTCGCTCATAAACCGGTAACATGCCGCCAGAGAGAGATGCGCCAGCCCTTCTCCTCGTGGGAATTGTGTTTGCTGGGCAATCGCCAATGCCTGAAGAGCATACGTTTCCGCTTCCCGGTATTCTCCAGCATAAATCTCTATCCCGGCGAGGGTATTCAACGTGAGGGCCACCCTGGCCGGTAATCCGTGTTTCTTACGGAGGCCCAGGGCATCCCGTGCGTGAATTCGGGCTGCAGCGAATGCTCCCCTTAACATCAGAGCAAAAGCCAGGTTGGTCAGGGTGTTGGCCTGCTCCATTTCCATATTCAGGCCTCTCCAATAAGGGAGGGCCCGCCAGTACATCTCCGCTGCTGCGATAAATTGCCCCTGCACGCGCCGCAGGTATCCCAGGGTATTATACAGTTGGCCTCTGATGATATTCCAGCGAATCGTGGCTTCTGATGAGGGAAGTGCCTCTACTTTCGCCTTTACCCGGGAAAGCAAATGCTCCGCCTCCTGCAGGTTCCCCTGATAGGTCATCAGGAGCGCTTCGGCCAGGTTCAGTTCGGTCACGGCTATCTCTCCGCCCTGTTCGATCAGGTCGCTGGCGTCCTCCCGCAGGCGGCGGGTCACTCTCAGGGCCTCTTCGTATTGTCCGGCGGCGATCAACCGCTTCACCCAGCGAACTGACGCGTCGGCCAGGAAATCGGCCCGTTGGATTCCATCTACAATGGCTTCCCGGTCCTGCGGGTCCCGTTCTCGCCAGAAGTCCAGCAACTCCGCCCTTAACTGGATGTCCAGCATTTCATCACCGATGGAGAGGGCTTCTTCCGCCAGCCGAAGGTATTCCTGGAAGCCCCCCTGGGCATTGTGCCGCAGAGTGTAATGGAGATTCTCAGCAAGGGTGTCCCGCAGGCGAGTTGAGGGCCCGTAAATCTCCCCAAAATCAGGGAGATTGGGCTCAGCCGATTTATAGATTCCAGCGATCTCTTCACGAATCCGATCTAACCGTTGAGAATAGTAGGCTTTCAAGGATCGGAATATCCTCAATGGAACGGCCTCACGGGGGTCGCGAAGCAAGGCGTACATCTCATCGTGCAGGAAGAGCCGCTGGTCGGCCGGGCGAGTTTTGACAAAAGATAGTTCCCGGGCCCACTTGCAGGCCTCTATGACTTCCGCCTCTTCTGCCTCCAAAAGCATCGCCAGCAATTCCGCATCAGCCCCTTTACGCAGCCAGCCCATCACCTCAATGAAGCCTCCGAGAGGAGAAAGGGACTGGCGAATCAGCGTCTGAACCCTTTGCAGCAATTCCCGCTGATTTCGTTGACGCTCTTCAGGGCTCAACTTTTGTGCTTCTGTCAGGGATTGTGCTGCCCGGAACGGTTCACCGCTGATGGCCAGATGGTCAATGGCCAGGGCCAGAAGAATCGGGCGGATCGTCCCGTCGTCCTTCAGCGCGTGGAAGAGCATCCGGCGAAATGTCTCATTCCACTGGTGGATCCGCTCCGCCACGAAGCGATCCCGGTGGTTGTCGCTGGCCTGGAGAGTGGATACCAACTTTTCAAAGTACTCCAGGGTTTCCTCTTCCGTCAGGCCGGAGAGGACGATGGAGCAAAAAGTACCTGTCCTGCCCAACTCTTGCTCCACAGGGATTGGAACCGGACGCCCGGCCAGGAGCACAGCGGTGTTCACCGCGCTGGGGAGAAACTCTTTCAGCAGCCAGTCATACACAAGAGCACGCGCTGTAGGAATCCCCAGGCGGGAGGCAACGGGATCCTCCTGCAAGAAGAGCCTCTCCACGGTGTCCAGCGCCAGCACGACCGGGGTCGCCCGGGAAATGCCATTCAAATCCTCCAGAAATGCCCGGATCACTTTGTTTCTTTGTTCCTGCCATTGGGCTCGTTCTTCCCGGGTGATTTGATACAATTTCTCACGCTCCTCCCGGTAGTGCTCAAACCCTGTTCCGTCCGGGGCCAGTACCTCCTGGATGGCTTGAATCAGCCCCTCCACTGTATGATTTACAGTGTGGTACATATCTACCGGCCTTGCGGCGACGCGCAGAGTGGGCTGCTCAGACAGTGTTTTAAGGAGGTGCTGGAGCAGCCGGGTCTTGCCAATGCCGCCCACACCGGTAATATAGACGATCGATCGCCCTCCCTTCCGGATGGTATCCAGGACCTGTGCAATCTCTTTTTCTCTTCCCACCAGTTCAGCAGTGGCGATGGGGCTCAGGTACTGCTCTTCTTGTGAGGCGATAGCGATGGGGGTCATAGTATCCTCCTGTCGGCCGCGCTGATGTTTTCGGATCGCGAGGGAAGAGAGCCGTACTCCTGCAGGCGTTGCCGATGGTATTCCGCCTCTTCCAACCACCGTTCACGGGTTGCCGGATAATCGTTTGCCCACTGCTGGTATAGTTGATAAGCCGTTTGATGAAGACGACGCCACAATTCCGGCTTTTGCGTTTGGAGGTATCGCTCTATCAGTTGCCGGACGATCCGATCCATCACATAGCCGCGCTGCTCTGCATCCCAGCGCGCCAGTCCCCAGCGAATCAGTTCTTCCCGTACCCGTCGGGACCGGGCATACGTCCATTGGCGGTACGAATCGTTATCATAATACGTTGCCAGCATATCCGGGATTCGTTCCTCGTCAAAAGCGCGCAACACACAAAGTGCTTCCAAATATTCCCGTACCGTCCGCCGCCGCTCTTCAGGCACGGGTTCCAGCAATCCTTCCACTGCCTGATCCAGGCTGTAGGCGGCTACCAGGTAATTGGCGAGAGGGTTTCCGCCAGTGAGTTCATAAATTTCATCAGCGCGGTGGGCTTGCGATGGTGCCTGGCGTTTTAATTGATCTTTCGTAAACAGTGGGTCAAAAGGCTCCAACTCCGGTTTCCCCAGGGGAACTGCCAGGGTACTCAACTCCGGGTTCTTCCATGGGTAGAGCCTTCCTCGTCCGGTAAGGAGAAGCAGGACGCGCCGTTCCGCGGCGAGAGGCCCCAGAAGATAATCCTCTAATAAAGGAAGCAGAGCCCAGTCTGACTCATAGACATGATCTACGATCACGACCAATGGCTGCTGCTGGAGGAATTTCTGGAGATGCCGGAATACCGTCCGGCTCATCTCCGCCAGGTCTGCGCCAAGACGTTCCCTGGGGCCGCCGGTTTCTATGCTCACCCGCTGAAGGATGTCGGCGACAGCCCAGGCCGGGTCCTTTCCGGCGTATTCCTTCAGATCTAACCGGACAACGGGTATCCGCTCCTGGCTGAGTTGATGTTCAAAATGGGACCGAAGCCATGTCTTGCCGATTCCCCGCTCTCCCGAAAGGATCAGCACTCCATGCCCATCCCGGCCCTCCTTAAGGGCTTGCACCCTTTCTTCTAACATCTGCAATTCCTGTTCGCGATTAACGAAAAGTCTTGGCGAGTAAGGAAGCAACTGAACGGCGCTCATCGGGGGGCCCCCTTTCTTTTTTTTAAATTAATTACCGCGCGGTTCTGGTAAGCAGCAGGTTTCCTTGAGTATATTGTAAAATGGCTGCTTCTACGTCTTCGCCTGTCAGAAGTCCTTCAGCCCCTTCTCGCCGGACATGTTCTTCAATGACCTGTCGGGTGAGGACCAGCATTTCTCGCGGAAGGGGCATCACCGATCTGGCAAGAACGGTCTCCACATCTCGGAGCGCGGGGGAAGCCACCGCGTCCAAACTCCCGAAGTTCCCCCCACTGGCAACATAAACTCTGCGGCGTATGATTTCTGCCAGCAAGTCCGGCGTCCAATGAATCACTGCGACGTGGTCAGAGAGGAGAAGGGGGAACTGTTCAGCCAAAAGGGGGAAGGTTTCTGTGGGCAGAAATGCCTTCAGGAAGACGTTATCCTGGGCCCATTTTTCAGCCCGGTGCAATAGAGGCCTCATGCAATCCACAATCATCATCGGGTTGTCTATGGTCTCCGGCGCGCCGTCAAAACCGTCAGCCAGAATGTATACAGACGGGAAGCCCAGCATCTTGAGCACAGCCAGCAGATGGGCCCAACGCTCTGCAGGAGGCGGGGCAGGTTGAAACGCCAGAGCGGATTCCAATTCGTCACACCATTGCTGGAGTGTGACCTCATCGGGCGGATCGCGCATGACGAACGTCGGATCCAGTACCTCTCGGAGGGGAGAAATTTGGCGGCTCTGGCGGCATAGGTTGAGATATACGGAAAGGGGCCCGGAGAGGTTCCACTGGAAAAGGTTTGCTATATCTTGTCGCTCAGAAACGTCCAGCCGAAAGAACCAATGGGGCCGGTGGGCCATTGCCAGAAAGAGCGCCCTGGCGCCCGAGCGAGTCAGGGCCATCAGGTGCTCTTCTTCCGATGGACGCGCATGCCCCCAGGCGAGAAAGGGGGGCACGTAGGGGATAGGGAAGGGGCGGTTGGTCTCCTGACCAATCCAGCAGGTCTGCATCACGCTGATACGCAGGGCGGTCTTTCCACCGCCTGCCGGGGCAAAAACCCAGGAAATCCCATCTCCCCAAACGCGCGCGAAGACCTCGTGCCCGACCAGGTACTCGCTGAGGTGAGGGTCAGCGGCTGCGTCCAACGGACCGAACGGGTCAAACCGAAACCCGGCCCACCTCAACCATTCGGGCACCCCAGACGAGTCCGGCGTCTGGTGGAGAGCAGGGGTTGAGGAAGCCATAGGAATCGTGGAAGCGGAAGTGAAGGATGGAGAGAAGGACGCTATTCCGGACTCAACAGGGATGAGCCATTTAGTAAAAATGGCATATTCTTAGCCTCGCTGGTTTCCTTGAAACTGACAACATTATGGCGTGATTTGTGAAAAACGCAAGCCCCATCCGGCTTCCCGCGCTTGCAGTTTCATCTATATTTGCTCACCATCACCTCACAGATTTCTCACCAGCGGGCCTGGAGGACCACGCCGTGGCCCCGACGGGTGACGAGAAGTACCGGGGCGCTGGGATCCGGCTCTATCGCCTGCCGTAATCGCCAGAGGTTGGTATCTATGAGGCCGGTATATTCTTTAGGTGCTTCGTACTCCTTATCTCCCGGACGGGGAATCCGATCCAGCCCCCGGTATATCCGAAAATACAATTCGGCTTTGGTGACGACAGCACCGCTTCGCTGGTAGAGATAGCGGAGCATTTCGTACGCTTTTGCGGGCAGGTCTTCCAGGTTAACGCAGCGGCCTCCCACGATCACCCGACGTCGTTCGTCGTCCAGGTAGAGGCGCGGGGGACGTTGAAGCCGCAGCCTCTTCCAGATGTCCTCATCAATAGGCCTGTTCCGGGAATGAGTCGTGTAATACTCCACCAGTCCGGCCACCTGGTCCAGCCACTCCCGGGGGGAGGTACCCCCTACTTTCTCCAGCCATTCCGGCAATCCGGCAGCCGTGCAAAGTTCTTCCAGTGGAAAAGGCTCTCGCCCGAATGCCAGGGACAGGCGACGTTCTACCAATCGGCGGAGGGTTGGAGAGTCCCAACGAATGTGGATACCCTCTACACGCCGCCGTGCCCGCGCCAGACCCCCGGCATGGCTGAGCGCTGGTTCTAACTCAGAGGGGAGGCATATTTTGTATATCAGGCCGAACGGGTCAAAAAGTGAGAGGGTAGATAGAAATGCTTTCAGGCCAGCACACAGACGATCAAAAGCCATCTCTGCCCAACCCTCCAGTCCGTCCGTCAGGATCCAGATGCCATCCATCTCCAGTGCTTTCAGCGCGCTGACCAGTTCCGAGATCACATACTCGGGCGGCGCATCTGCATAGAGGATGTCATCCACAGGCCCGCTGAGAATTTGGCGAACCAGGGGAGCGCCGGGGCTGTCTCCCTCTACCAGTGGCCCCCAGCGGAGCATGGGATTGCCCCGAGTATAGCGATGGATAAACCAGACAAAACGGGCCTGGGCCCAGGGCGGGGCTTTCTGATAATCCTGGGGATAGCCGGCCAGATGGTGGATCAGGGCATCCGCACAGGCATCCAGGATGTGACCCACCATAGCCTTGACCCAATCCAGGCCGGCTTCCGCCACTGAAATCGGCAGGGCAGGTTTCCAGTGAACCAGAAGACGGAAGGGTTTGCCGTCGGTGCCGAGACTGATGGTCTCTAACATCCGATGCACGGCTGTCTTACCACTGCCTGGGTCTCCGAAAAGGACAACGGAGCGGCGAGGGTCTGAGATGCGGTCAAAATCCGGTGGCGGGACGAAACATTCGGGCAGCCAGGGCTCCTCCTCCGCCCGCAACGCAAGAAAAGCGGCCGGACCGAGAGATGCTTGCTCCTCCGGATGAACGGATACCTCTCTCTCCGCATCTCTCCTCATCATGGGGAGCCTCCCAGTATCTCATCCATGTCTTCCGGGCGTAGTCTCCGCCCGGTGCGGCCGATACAGCGGAGCACCTCGTTCCCCAGGCAGACCAATTGGGCCGGGCGGCCGTTGGCGGCACGGATCAGGCGTTCTTCGGCGGGTAGGCCATGCCATTCCCGAAGGTCACACCAGGTATCCAATGTATCATCCCCCGAAAGAATCTGAAGGCGCTGGCGAAGCATCTGGCGGAGGTCGTCAGTTGTCCAGAGGCAGACCTCTCCGAAGTCCCCCAGATCCTCGGGGGAAGGCGAGCCCAGAAAGACCTGCACGACGACCCCGAAACGCTGAAGCATTTGGGCCAGTCCATAGAAATTTCGGGCTGTTTTCTCATCACTCTCCCCCTGCACGTCGGCCAGGATCCATAGACAGGGAAAGCCGGCAGGAACGGCTTGGCGCAGGAGGTCGCAGATTTCCCAATCGGATAGCCTCTCGCAGGAAAGGGGTGGGGCATAAGACTGTACAATCTTCTCCACCGTTAGCCCCTCTCCCACAGAAGGCAGCCCGGCTCGCCGGAGAGAGGGGAGGAGATCCTCTGAAAGGTAATGACACAACAAACGAACGATAGACTTCCTTTGGAGAGGAGTGGCATTTGTAAGTCCCTGGGGGCGACGGGCGATGTAGCGCACCAGAACAGCCGTCACCACCGGCATCAGTTGGTCCAGAAGGGAGCCGGAAGCGGATTCCTGGGCGTCCACCCGCCAGTAGATGGGGAAGCCCGTCCGCTGCCTCAGCGCTTTTTGGGCCAAGTGGAGGGCGAGCGTCGTCCGTCCGCCTCCTGGAAAGGTGATAAAGACCTTCGTTCGGGGATTGCGTGCGGTCTCCCACCATGATGGGGCTGCGATAGACCCCTCCCGAAGTGGCTGGGACTCCACCTTTTCCGGACCGAACGGATTCCCCTCCAGCCCAAGGACGCGGATGCCCTGGATCAGTTCGCGATCCATCGGGGCTGGCGGAGTGGCCTCCAACTGCAAATCGGGCCAGATGCCCACGATGGTTTGCAGTTCTCTTCTCTCCCACCCCGGAACGGGCCGGCCGAATCCCCGAAGGGCCTCGACAGCTTTCGTTTGCCACTCTTCGTCCAGAGATTCATAGGCCCACCAGAGGGCCTGTATCGCCTCTTCCTCTCCAATACTTCTGACTTCGGGCAGATGCTCCACAATGGCCACGAAGCGACGTAATTCCACCGGTGCCTTCTCACAGGCTTCTGACAGAGCGTCCTGCACCTGAGCCTTCTGCCAGATTCCTCCCCTTTTCCGACATTTCAGATACTGGCGAGCCCCTTCGGAAGGGTTTTGGGAGAGCGATTCGGCAAATTCCTGAATCTCGGAGAGAGCCTGCTGGATTTGTTCTCGCCTTCGTTTCTCATCCTCTTCCTGACCCTTCCACTGCTGTAGCCCAAAGCCGATCAGAGCCGTCAGCAGAGAGCCCAGCAGGGCAATGGCTTCCTTAGACACCCCGGTCACTCCCTCGGTCAGCGGAGCCAAAAGGGTATCCGGGAGCAAATACTGGATCAAGCGAAAGAGACCAAGGGCTGTCAGCAGCCAGAGGATGAGGACAAAGAGGGCCTTGCCATACTGTTGAAGGGCTGAGAGAGGCCAATCATCCGCGTGATGCCAGTACCATCGTTGCACCTGGCGGATTCCCTGGTGCATCCGATGCAGCCAGCCAGGAGAGGACTTTTTGCCCGCCATGCTCTCCTCCAGGCCAACGCGGGGGAACGAACCGATTTTATTTTATCATCAATCCCCCTGCAGGGCAAGCCCTCACTGGTAGATCACCACGACCGGCGGCGGGGAGAGGCGGAGGACGTCGGCGGGGGATATCAGGGGAGTGTCGTAGTCGTAGAAGAGTTTGAAGCCGCCGTACTCAAAGCCCGGCTCCTGGCTGTACTGGACGTAGTCGCCAATCTTGGCCCCTGGAGAGCCAAATCCGTCCGCGTCCCAGACCAGGTCCACGCACGGATAGTCCAGGATGCAGTGCTTGCTCTCTATCATCCGGTCGTCAAACTGGTGGATGATGAGGATTTTGCGCTCGCCCACGGCGCGGGAGATGCGGTCCAGCCGGGCCTGGATGCGGTTGATCTGCGGGCCGCTGATCACGCCCAGTTGCGCCCCCGGCACCTGGTCGGCGCCCACGATGAACTCCGGGTCCACCGCCAGGTAGACGCCCGACTCCCAGAGGAAGGGCTCCACGATGTCCAGTTCGGCCTCCAGGTCGGCCTGTCCCACCTGCAGGTCCAGGAAGACCCACGCCCCGGCCGCCCGCGCCCCGTCTATCCAGAGGCGGATCGTGTCCGTGGGTACCCGGTGGTTGTAGTCCCCGTCCTCTCCGGCATACCCGTCGGCGATGGTGACCACCATGTGGAAGGCGGGGACAGTCTCCACGGTGGGGTCCAGGTCCCGGTAGGCCTGGACCTGGTCGGCCAGTAGGGCGAGGGTGGTGGTGATGTCGTAGCGGCCCAGGATGCCCAGCCCCGGCCCCAACGGGGTGCCGTAGAAGGCCACCACCCGCCGGCCGACCAGCAGGGAGGCCGGACAGCCCGCGGCGGGAGGGAGCGGCCCCGGGTCCGGGCAGGGCGCGGGGGTCGGGAGAGGGGAGCGCAGCGCGGCCCCGCCGGCCTTCGGGGCCACCGTCGGCGTCGGGGTTGGGGTGGGGGTGGGCGTGGGGGTTGGCGTCGGGGTGGGCGTCGGCGTCGGCGTCGCCGTCGGCGTGGGCGACGGGGTCGGAGTAGCCGTGGCGGTCGGGGTGGCCGTCGGGGTGGCGGTGGGGGTGGGGACCAGCCCCGCCTCCCAGCCCGACGTCAGCCCCCGACCGACGGCCAGGAGCAGCAGAAGGCCCGCCAGCAGCAGGGGGGCACAGGCCCCACGGGCCGGGGAGTGATGCGTGAAGCGTGAAACGTGAGACGTGAAACGTGAAACGTGAGACGTGAAACGTGAAACGTGAGACGTGATGGTGCCCCCTGTTATTTCCCCCGGATTGTCGCCCCAATTTCCCGCTCCAGCCGCCGGACAATCTTCTCCCGCACGCGCGCGACGTCCTGGTCGGTCAGCGTGCGGTCGTCGGCCTGGTAGGTCAGCCGGTAGGCCAGACTCTTTTTGCCCGGCCCGATCTGTTCGCCCCGGTAGACGTCAAAGAGGACGACGGAGCGCAGCAGCGGCGCGCCGGTCTGGGCGATGAGGTCCCGGACCCGAACCGCCGGGGTCTCCTCATCTACCACCACCGAGAGGTCTTCGTAGACGGGCGGGTGGAGGGAGATGGGGGTCATCCGGCGCGGCGCGCCCCACAGGCCCAGCAGCGCTTCCATGTCAAACTCCAGCGCGGCCACCGGCTGCTGGGGCAGGTCAAACGCTTCCCGTACCAGCGGGTGAAGTTCGCCCATGATGCCCAGGAACGTCCCGTTCACGGAGACCTGCGCGCAGCGGCCGGGGTGGAAGGCGTCAATGATACGCCACTCCGCTGCGCTGCGGGGCTCACCGCGAACAGGACGCTCAAAGGTTCCGGAGAGGCCCAGGCCCGCCAGCAGTGCTTCCACCACGCCCTTGAGGTCGTAGAAGCCCAGCGGGGTCGTCTGACGGTCGGGGAGCCAGGAGCGGGGCTCGCGCGGACCGGTCATCACAATCCCTAACCGCAGGGGTTCGCCCGGCAGGAGTTCTCCGTCCACGGGCAGGTAGACGGCGCCGATCTCAAAAATCGCCACCCGTTCCTGGAAACGGAGGTTGTCCCGCAGCGTCCGCAGGAGCGACGGCAGCAACGTCTGGCGAAGGTAGGCCCGGTCGGCCGAAAGGGGGTTCTTCAGCCGCAGGTAGCGGGAAGGGTCGGGGGGCGGGCCCTGCGGGCGCAATCGTCCCTCATCGGCGATGTCCACCAGTGAGTAGGTGATGACTTCGTCCAGCCCACAGCCCACCAGCAGGTCCCGCACCCGTTCGGCACACTCCAGGCGGACGTTGGGCCGCTGGGGCGGCAGTTCGTCCTGCAGGAGGGTCGGGGGGAAGCGGTCGTAGCCCCAGATGCGGCCGATTTCCTCTACCAGGTCCACCGGGCGGGTGACGTCGGGGCGGTGGGAGGGGATGGTCACCGTGTAGCAACCGGAATCGGCGGGCCGGACGGTGAATTCCAGGGCGGTGAGGATGCGCACGATGTCGTCCGGCGGGACTTCCACGCCCAGGATGCGGGTCACGTCGGCGGGGTTCAGTTCCACTGTACGGGGCATCTGTCGGCCCGGATAGAGGTCGCCGACCGACGGGGCGACGGTCCCACCCGCCAGTTCGGCCATGAGGAGCGCGGCACGCAGGGCGGCGGGGACCGTCAATTCCGGGTCCACCTGTCGCCCGAAGCGCTGGCTGGCCTCACTGGTCAGCCCCAGGAGGCGCGCGGTGCGGCGGATGCTCAGGAAGTGGAAGTTGGCCGATTCCAGGAGGATGTCGGTGGTGGCGTCGGTGATTTCGCTCTCCAGTCCGCCCATGACGCCCGCCACGGCCACGGGGCCCCCGCCGTCGGTGATGAGGAGCATTTCGCCGTCAAAGGTCCGCAGGACACCGTCCAGGGTGGTCATCTGCTCGTTCGGACGGGCCCGGCGGACGATGATGGCGGGCCGGGTTTCGCCGGGGCGCGGGCGCAGTCGGTGGTAGTCAAAGGCGTGCAGGGGCTGGCCCAGTTCCAGCATCACGTAGTTGGTGATGTCCACGATGTTGTTGATGGGGCGCATGCCGGCCAGCCGCAGCCGCATCTGCATCCAGAAGGGGGAGGGGCCAACCCGGACGCCGCCGATGAAGGCCGCCGAATACCGGGGGCAGAGGTCGGGGTCGGCAATCTCCAGAACGATGTAGTCGGGGGTGGAGGTGATGGTGACGGGGTGGCTGGCGGCGGCGCGCCGGGGGTCGTTCCGCAGCGGGACGTCCAGCAGCGCGGCCACTTCGCGGGCGACGCCGAAGACGGAGTAGAGATGGGCGAAGGGCCCCTTGATGTCAAACTCCAGGACGGCGTCGCCCAGGTAGTCCACCAGGGGCACACCCACCGGGGCGTCGTCGGGCAGGTAGATGATGTCCTCGTGCTCGTCGGAGAGCCCCAGT
>JAPYWT010000416.1 GCA_028276215.1 Thermoflexus sp.
GGTCAGGAGAGGGGAGGGGGCCGGGGGATGGGGTGAGGTCAACCGCGCCACCCCCTCCAGCGCGCGGCGGATGCCGGTCAGGTCGCGCGGGGTGGCGATGCCCCCCACGACGCGGTTGACCAGCCGCTCCAGGTCGGGCATGTCCTTCAGGGCCTCCCGGACGCGGGCCCGCAGGACCCCATCCTGGACAAAGCGCTCCACCTCGTCCAGCCGCCGCTCTATGGCCTCCCGGTCCACCAGCGGCTGGGCGATGCGGGCCCGCAGGAGCCGTCCCCCCATCGGTGTCAGCGTCCGGTCCAGCACGCCCAGAAGGGAGCCCTGCACTCTCCGCTCCCGCAGGCTCTCCGTCAGTTCCAGGTTGCGGCGGGTGGTGGGGTCCATCACCAGGAAGCGGTCGGTGGAATAGGTGCGGAGGGTGGTCAGTTGGGCCAGCGCGCCCTTCTGGGTTTCCTGCAGGTACTGGAGGATGGCCCCGGCGGCGCGGACCGCCAGCGGTTTCCCCTCGCAGCCGAATCCCTCCAGCGTCGTCACGCCGAAGTGGTCCAGGAGGGCCTGGCGGGCCGTGCCCGGTTCAAACCGGTAGGCCGGGTAGGGGGTGAAGTGGATGCCGGGGAAGTTCAGGTCGGGGAGGGGCGGGGCGGCGGAACCGGCGGACTTCCACTCCCGCGCGTCGGGGAAGAGGCACTCCCGGGGCTGGAGGCGGGCCAGTTCGCGGGGGACCTCCTCACGGGCCAGTTGGGTCGTGGCGAACTCCCCCGTGGTGATTTCCGCGTAGGCCAGGCCGGCCCGGTCCTCGTCCAGGACCAGCGCGGCCAGGTAGTTGGGGCGGCGGGCGTCTAACAGCGCCGGCTCCACGACGGTGCCGGGGGTGACGACACGCACCACCTCCCGCTCCACCAGTCCCTTCCCGGTGACCTCGCCGACCTGCTCGGCAATGGCGACGCGGTAGCCCTTCTCAATCAGACGGGCGATGTAGTGCTCCACCGCGTGGTACGGGACGCCGGCCATGGGCACGCGCACCCCTTTCGCGACGGGGCGCGAGGTGAGGAACAGGTCCAGTTCCCGCGCGGCGATCTCCGCGTCGGCGTCAAAGGTCTCGTAGAAGTCGCCCAGGCGGAAGAAGAGGATGGCGTCGGGATGCTGGGCCTTCAGGCGCAGGTACTGCTTGCGGATGGGGGTGACGTCTTCCATGGCGCAGGTCGCAGGTCGCAGGTCGCAGGGAGCATGTCGCACGGAGCAAGGAGCAGGTCGCAGTAGAGGGGCGAGGTATGCCTCGCCCGTACACAGGCGCAGGTGCAGGAAGCAGAGAGCATTGGCTTATATCGTCTGGATTCCGCAAGCGGCCGCTGCTTGGCGCAGCGCGCGATCCAGAGTAGCCAGCGGGAGCCCCGTGCGCATCGCGATCGTCAGATATGCGGCGTCATAGGTGGAGAGGTGATAAGCGCGAGCCAGCACCAGAATCTCTTCCCAGAACTGGCGGGGGGATATTTCTTCTACCCGAATCGGTAACTGGCGAAGCAATTCCAGAAAGATCGTGCTTTCTGTCGGCGTTAGGCGCCCTCGTCGCTCTGCGTTGAGCAAAGCGTTGCCGACTTCCAGAAACCAGAGGGCCGGCACAACGGCGGTACCCTCTTTCAGGCGCTCCAGCACTTCAATAGCTTCAACGCTGGCCTCGTCCTCAAAGCACCAGGCCAGGGCGACGGAAGCATCCAGGACAAAAGAACCGGCGTTCATAATCGCCCTTCTTCAATCAGGGTTTTAAGTGGAACGCCTGCCTCCCGCCCTTTCCGGAACTCCCGAAGGACCGCGATGACCTCTTCTATGGGACGCGCGGGGGTTGGCTCCGGGGGTACCAGAACCGCTACTGGCACTCCGTGGCGCGTGATGGTGATCCGTTCTCCCCGCTGGACCCGTCGGATCAATTCGGGAAATCGGGTTTTGGCCTCATAAGCCCCGACTCTGGACATGGTGCTTACCTCCGTCAGAATTAGACCGGTCAACGACTGGTCTAATTATAACCGGGAAGACCAACGCCGTCAAAACGTTTCTAATCTCTCTGTTCCAGCGAGCGGCCTGTGACCAGAGCCACGACTTCGGCGGCGGCCTCCTCCACGGGCTTGGAGGTCATATCCACTACCCGCCAGCCGTGGCGGTGGAAAAGGTCCAGCGCGTAGACGACCTCCGCCCGGACGTGTTGCAGGTCGGCGTAATCGCTGACCAACTGGCTGATGCGGCGCACGCGGGCCTGCCGCAACTGGGCCAGCCGGACCGGGTCCACCGTCAGACCGATGACCCGCTCCGGCGACAAGCGGGAGAGCACTGCTGGCGTGTTGACTCCCAGCACGATAGGGACGTTCCCCACCAGCCACCCCCGGTAGGCCAGGTAGACGCTCAGCGGGGTCTTCCCGGTGCGGGAGACGCCCACCAGGACAATCTCCGCGTGGACCAGTTCCTCCGCGTTCCGCCCGTCGTCGTGACGGAGCGCGAAATCCACCGCCTCTATCCGGCGGTTGAAGTCCTCCAGCCGGTAGAGGCCCGGCTGGGCCAGCGGCGGCGTTCCCAGCAGGTCCGACAGCCGCTCCAGCAGCGGCCCCATCAGGTCCAGGGTGTGGACGTGGTGGCGGCGGCCTTCCTCAAACATCGCCTGCCGCAGGTCCGGGCTGACCAGGGTGTGGACGATGAGGGCGCGCGCGTGGGCCGCCTCCTGGACGACCTCCCGGACCTGCTCCACCGTCCGGACCTCCCCGATGCGGCGCACTTCCACATCCTGGGGGAACTGGGTCAGCGCGGCGCGGGTGACCCGCTCCGCCGTTGTGCCCGTGCCGTCGGAGACGGCAAAGACGATGTATGGGTGGGATGACTTTGCCATGGTTTCCCTTACGGCACTCCACTATGCTTCGTGCTTTACTACAAACGCCCGAAGGCAAAATCCGCACCGTGCTTTGCTACATTGGCGTGCCCTCACCCCTCCCCCGGTCCCTCCCCTCTCCCGCTCGCCCTCGGGCCGAAGGCCCTTCGGGCCGAGGCCTTCGGCGGCGGGGGCCCTCACCCCTCCCCTGGCCCCTCCCCTCTCCCGCACAGCAGGAGAGGGGAGGGGAATGAGGGAGGGG
>JAPYWT010000417.1 GCA_028276215.1 Thermoflexus sp.
CGCCCTGGCAGACGAGTTGGTGATCCCTCGTGCTGTAGCAACGGAGATTGAATCTGGTCCGGCAAATGACCCGGCCCGCCAGATGATTGTCAGTGGGGAATGGACGATTGTAGAGGTTGTCCCTGTACCCGAAGTTATGGCATGGGACCTGGGTGCCGGAGAGACGGCCGTGCTTTCATATGCATTGAGAGAGCCGGGATGGACGGTTGTCCTGGATGACGCTGCTGCGCGCAAGTGTGCCCGGAGTTTTGGACTGCGGCTCAAGGGCACCCTGGCAGTGATCATCCTGGCCAGACAACGCGGGCTGATTTTCTCAGCAGCGGATGTCCTGCGCTCCTTACTCAACATCGGCTTTCGCCTGGACGAGAACGTCATCCGGGAAGCGCTCTACCGCACGGTAGGTGAAAGATGGGAATAGAACACCATATCATCACGAAAGGAGAACAATGGCAGAAGCGATACGCGTGTGGGCGGAACCGCTGAAGGCGTTCTGCGAACGGGTCTTCCAGAAACTGGGGGTGTCCGAGGAGGACGCCCGCATCACCGCCGACGTGCTGGTGGCCGCCGACCTGCGCGGGATTGACTCCCACGGCGTGGCCCGACTGCGCCGCTACGTGGAGGGGCTGCAGACCGGCGTCATGGTCGCCCGTCCCCAGGAGCAGGTAGTGCGCGAGACCCCGGCGACGGCCCTGATAGACGCCGGGGCCGGCCTGGGCCAGCCCGTCTCCTATCGGGCGATGCAGATGGCTATCCGCAAGGCGCTGGAGGTGGGCGCGGGCTTCGTCACCGTGCGCAACTCCAACCACTACGGAATCGCCGGGTACTACGCCATGATGGCCCTGGAGCACGACTGCATCGGTATGTCCATGACCAACGCCGACGTCCTGGTCGTGCCGACCTTCGGCCGCAACGCCATGCTGGGCACCAACCCCATCGCCGTCGCCGCGCCCGCCGGAGAGGAGCGCCCCTTCGTCCTGGATATGGCCACCAGCACCGTCCCCCGGGGCAAACTGGAGGTCTACCACCGACTGGGAAAGCCCATGCCGCTGGGGTGGGCTACCGACGAGCGGGGCATCGCCACCGAAGACGCCGGTCGGGTGCTGGAGAACTTCAAGAAGCGGGCCGGCGGCGGCCTGCTCCCGCTGGGCGGCGAGGGGGAACTCTTCAGCGGGCACAAGGGGTACGGCCTGGCCCTCTGGGTGGACATCTTCTGCGCGGTCCTCTCCGGCGCCGCCTACGCCGACCTGGTCTACCCGAAGACGCCGGACGGGAAGCCCCTGCCGGCCAACCTGGGCCACTTCTTCGGTGCCTGGCGGGTGGACGCGTTCCGGCCCGTGGAGGAGTTCAAGGCCGCGATGGACGACCTCCAGCGGCGGCTGAAGAACACCCCCAAAGCGGAGGGCGCCACCCGCATCTACATCCACGGGGAGAAAGAGTACGAGGAGACGGAGCGACGGCTTCGGGAGGGCATCCCGCTGAACCCCAAAGTCGCGGCCGACCTGCAGGCCATCGCCGCCGAGTTGGGGGTGGAATACGATTTGTAGCGCGAAAGACGCGAAAGGCGCGAAAGACACGAAAGGCGCGAAAGGCACGAAAGGACAAATGGGGGCCGAGCGGTACGGTGGACAGGCGGTGTCCGTGGGGGGCAACCGCAAGGGCCACGCCCCGAAGGGGCTCGCCCCGAGGGGTTGCCCCTACACGCCCCTGCCCTGGGGGGCAAATGGAGGGGCCGACCGGTACGGCGGGCAGGCGGTCATTGAGGGGGTGATGATGCGGAGCACCCGCCGGGTGGCGGTGGCCGTCCGCAACCCCCAGGGGGAGATTGTCCTCCGCACCGAGCCGCTCCAATCGGCCATCTACCGGGGCGCCATCCCCCGCATCCCCCTGGTGCGGGGGCTGACCATGCTCTGGGACGCGCTGGGGCTGGGCATTCGCGCTCTGATGTGGTCCGCCGACGTGGCCCTGGGCGAGGAGGAGAAGGCCGGCGCGTTCGGCAGCGCGATGGGCTGGGTCGGCGGATTGTTGGGCGTGGCCCTGGGCGTTGGCCTCTTCATGGTCCTGCCGTCCCTGCTGGTGGGCCTGCTCCCCGTGCCGCTCTCCCCGCTGGCCGACAGTCTGCTGGAGGGGCTGGTCCGGCTGCTCCTGCTGGTGGGCTATATCTGGGGGATCGGGTTTCTGCCCGACATTCGCCGGGTCTTCGCCTACCACGGGGCGGAGCACAAGGCCATCAACGCGTACGAGGCCGGAACTCCCCTCACGGTGGAGGCCGTTCAGGCCCACTCCACCGCCCATACCCGGTGCGGCACGTCCTTTCTGCTGACCGTGGTGGTCATTTCGGTCCTGGTCCTGGCCCCGCTGGGGCAGTTACCGCTGATGTGGCGGGCCGTCAGCCGGATTCTGGCGATTCCGCTCATCGTCGGCCTGGCCTACGAGTGGATGCAGTTCAGCGCCCGTTTTGCTGACCGGCCCTGGATGCGCCCGCTGGTGGGTCCGAACCTGGCACTGCAGCGGCTCACCACCCGCCCGCCCGACGACGGCATGGTGGAGGTGGCCCTGACGGCGCTGCAGGCCGTGATGGGGGAATAAACTACGGGAGTACGGAGTACGGAGTAGGAAGTACGTGGTGAAAATCTTGAAGGAGGCACCAGATGGAACCCCGGGGACGGTACTTTGAGGACATTGTCATCGGCGAAGAGATAGAATCGGCGCCGCGCACCATCACCGAGGCGGACATCCTTGCCTTCGCCGAACTCTCCGGTGACAATAACCCGCTGCACGTGGACCCGGAGTACGCCCGGACGACGATGTTCGGCGAACGCATCGCCCACGGCCTGCTGGGGCTTTCGGTCGCCAGCGGGTTGGCCTGGCAGACTGGCCTGATGGAGGGGACGGCGGAGGCGTTCATCGGGCTGGACTGGAAATTCCGTGCCCCCATCCGGATTGGGGATACGGTTCGGGTACGGATGGTGGCGACCCAGAAAAAGGCGATGCCCCACCTGAGCGGGGGCTTCGTCACCATCTCCGCTGTTCTCCTGAACCAGCGGGACGAGGTGGTGCAGAAAGGGACGTGGACCGTCCTGGTCCGTGCCCGGCAAAAATACGGAGGGG
>JAPYWT010000420.1 GCA_028276215.1 Thermoflexus sp.
CTGATTGCGGTCTGGCCAATTCAAAGTAAAATAGGGGTTTGACGCAGCGGCCGAAGGCCGCTATGTCAAACCCCGTCTTTTTTATTCAATCGCATCCCGCCCGTTGGGTTTTCCCCTCTTATCCCCCTTGCTCCTTGCGGGGAAGAAGGGGGTCTGCAGTGGGCGGATTTGCCGTCCGCCGCAAACCCCTGTTCGGCGGAAAACTGAAGACCATCCATCGCGATTCCTGGAGGAGATTTGAACGACCGGCTGAATGAGTTACAGGGACGCCTGACCAGAGCCGGGGTGGACGCCGCCGTGCTGGTCCATCCCCGCGACATCCTGTACTACGCCGGGACGGCCCGCCCGGCAACGCTGGTGGTGGGCTCCCAGGAGGCCGTCCTGCTGGTCCGCCGGGGGCTGGACCTGGCCCGTCGGGAGGCCACCCTGGAGCGGGTGGAACCGGGGGGCGGTTGGGACGCCGTGGCCGCCGTCCTGGCGGCCCAGGGGCTGACCCGGGGCACCCTGGGCGCCGACCTGGACGTCATGCCGGCCCAACTGTACCGGCGGATGCGGGAGGCCCTGCCCGCATGGGAGGTGGAGGACATCAGCCCCCTGGTCCTGGCCCAGCGGATGATCAAGGACCCGGAGGAAATCCGGGCCACGGAGCGGGCAGCGGCCGTCGCCGATGCCGGACAGGCATCCCTGCCTCCCGTCCTCCGCCCGGGCCTGAGCGAACTGGAACTGGCGGCGGAGGTGGAGGCCGCCCTGCGGCGGGCCGGACACGAGGGCTACCAGCCCCTCCGCTACCCCGGCGCGCGCGGGGGCGGCGTCCTGCTGATGAGCGGGGAGAACCTGACCATCCGCGGCGGCCACGGCCTGGTGATCACCGGTGCCGGTCTGAGCCCGGGCACCCCCTACGGCCCCTCCCGGCGGACCGTCCGCCCCGGCGACCTGGTCGTGCTGGACATCGGCGCCACGTACGACGGCTACACCGCCGACGAGTCCCGGACCTGCGTCGTGGGACGGGCAACGGCGGCCCAGGAGGCCCTCTTTGAGGCCGCGCTGGCGGTGGAGGAGGCCGTCCTCTCCGCCCTCCGCCCCGGCGTCTCCGCCGCTGAAGTCTACGCGGTGGCGGAGGCGGCCCTGGCCCGGGGAGCGCCCCCGCACTTCGCCCCGGGGCGCCTCTCCCTTCCCGGCTTCGTCGGCCACGGCCTGGGCCTGGAGATAGACGAGCCCCCCGTCCTCTGGCCGCGCGAGGAGACCGCCCTGGCCGTGGGAATGGTCCTGGCACTGGAGGTGGAAGTCAGCGCCCCCGCCGACGGCCTTATGGCCAAAGTGGAGGATACAGTGGTGGTGGAGGCCAGCGGCCCCCGTCTCCTGACCCACGCCCCGCGCCGGTTGCTGGCTTGCCCTATAACCGAACCGTAGTAGAATACAGATAACTGTTCAGCCTCACCCCCTCCCCCAGCGGCTTCGCCACTGCCGCCACAGGCGGCGGGGGTGGGGTGAGGAAGCCTGTACGAATACAGATGCCGGGCACTTCGGAGATGCCTGGCATCTCCATTACGAGGAGAAGGAGATGCCCGAGAAGATTCTCGTCTGCGTCGCCTGGCCCTACGCCAACGGAGACCTGCACGTCGGCCACCTGGCCGGCGCCTACCTGCCCGCCGACATCTTCGCCCGCTACCACCGCCTGGCCGGAAACGACGTCCTCATGGTCTCCGGTTCCGACTCCCACGGCACCCCCATCACCGTCCGGGCCGAGAAGGAAGGCGTCACCCCCCGGGAACTGTTTGAGCGCTACCACGCCCGGTTCCTGGACACCCAGCAGCGCATCGGCATCAGTTACGACCTCTTCACCCACACCGACACGGAGAACCACTACCGGGTGGCCCAGGACATCTTCCTGCGCCTGCTGGAGCGAGGGTACCTCTACCGCCAGACCCAGGTCCAACTCTACTCGGAGACCAGCGGTGTCTTCCTGCCCGACCGGTACGTGGAGGGGACCTGCCCCCACTGCGGCTACCCCGAGGCGCGGGGCGACCAGTGCGACAACTGTGGGCGGTTGCTGGACCCGTTGGACCTCATCAATCCCCGCAGCAAAATAGACGGCAGTATCCCCGTCCCCCGGGAGACGGAGCACTTCTTTCTGGACCTGCCCGCCCTGCAGGACCGCATCGCGGCCTACCTGAACGAGGACAAGGAGCACTGGCGGCCCAACGTCCTGACCTTCTCCCGCAACTACGTCGCCGCCGGGCTCCAGGGCCGGCCCATCACCCGGGACATTGAATGGGGCATCCCCGTTCCCCTGCCCGGCTACGAGGGCAAGCGGCTCTACGTCTGGTTTGAGGCGGTCATCGGCTACCTCTCCGCCAGCATTGAGTGGGCCCGCAACCAGGGCCGCCCCGACGCCTGGAAGGAGTGGTGGTACGACCCCGCCGCCCGCACCGTCTACTTCATCGGCAAAGACAACATCCCGTTCCACACCATCATCTGGCCCGCCCAGTTGATTGGGATAGAGCGGCTGTACGAGGACAACCCCGCCCGTCGCCTGAATCTCCCCTACGACGTCCCGGCCAACGAATTCATGAATCTGGGAACGGGCAAATTCTCCAAGAGTCGGGGCCTCGTCATTGAACTCCCCGTCTACCTGGACCACTTCGCCCCCGACCCCCTGCGCTACTACATCGCCTCGGTGATGCCCGAAACGCGGGATACGGATTTCCTCTGGGAGGACTTCGTCCGCCGCAACAACGACGAACTCCTGGCGACCTGGGGCAACCTCTGCCATCGGGTGCTGACGTTTGCCTACCGGCACTTTGAGGGACGGGTGCCGGTGCCCGGACTGATGGACCGGACCGACGTCGGGCTGCTGGCCCGGATAGACGTGGCCTTCGGCCCCATCGGCCGCATGCTGGCCGGGTGCCAGTTCCGCGCCGCCCTGAGCGAGACCATGGCCCTGGCGCGGGAGGTCAACAAATACCTGGAGGAGAAAAGCCCCTGGTTCCAGATCAAAGAGGACCGGACGGCGGCCGGGACGACCATCTACGTCGCCCTGCGGGCCATTGACTCCCTGAAGATTCTCTTTGCCCCCTTCATCCCCTTCTCATCGGAAGCG
>JAPYWT010000419.1 GCA_028276215.1 Thermoflexus sp.
TCGGAGGAGCGCCTGGCGCGGATAGAGGCGACGCTGGACCGATTGGCGGAGGCGCAGGCTCAGACGGAAGCCCAGATGCGGGCGCTGGCGGAGGCGCAGGCTCAGACAGAGGCCCAGATGCGGGCGCTGGCAGAGAAGCAGGCTCAGACAGAGAAGGTCTTGCAATCTCTGATCGCCACTCAGCAGAAGTTTGAAGAGCGCCTCCAGCGGCTGGAAATCCGTGTGGGCCAGATGGATGGAGACCTCCTGGAAATCCGGTATCAGGAGCGGGCCACCTCGTACTTCGGGCGCATCCTGCGCCGGTTAAAGGTGGTCAGCATTTCGGATATACTGGACACCCTGGAAGAGCGCCTGTCCCCGGATGAGGTGGAAGAGTTATTCAACCTGGACCTTCTGATCAGAGGGCGGATCAGGGGAAGCCCTGGCGAAACCGGGCCGGAGGTCTGGCTCGCCGTGGAGATTTCAGCGCTGATAGATACAGAAGATGTGGAACGGGCCCTCCAACGGGCGATTCTGCTGCGCAAAGCGGGTTATCCTGCAATCCCCACGGTGGCAGGGCGAAACATTTCCCCCGTCGCCGAGACCGTTGCCCGCCGGGAGGGAGTCGTTATTGTTCAGGATGGGCGGAGCACTTTGTGGCAGGAGGCATTTGCTCAATGGGAGAGTAACCAGGCGTGAAGCGCCTGGGTGAATACCAATTCTTCAGAAAGGAGGTGAGGCCTTCCATGCCGTCAGATCGCAAGTGGCGCAAGAAGAAGATGGCCAAGCACAAGCATCGCAAATTGCTAAAGAAGACTCGCTGGCAGCGACGAGAGAAGAAATAGCAGGAAGTAGGGAGTATGAATTAGGGAGTAGGGAGGATGGAGCGAATCGCGATCGGCGCCGATCATGCCGGGTACGCCCTGAAAGAGGAAATCGTCCGCTTCCTGCAGGCGTCCGGTTACCCGGTAGAGGACGTGGGGACTCACGGCGAGGAATCGGTGGATTACCCCGATTACGCCATACAAGTGGCCCGCGCGGTGGCAACAGGCCAGGCTGACCTGGGTATCCTGATCTGCGGAACCGGGATCGGGATGAGCATCACGGCCAACAAGGTAAAGGGAATCCGGGCCGCCGTCGCCACCGACGGGTATATGGCCCGGATGGCACGGGAGCACAATAACGCCAACATCCTCTGCCTGGGCGGACGGGTGCTGGGGGCCGGTTCGGCGCTGGATATTGTGCAGGCGTTCCTGCAAAGCCGCTTTGCTGGCGGACGCCATGCCGGCCGGGTGGGGAAAATCCAGGCCCTGGAGCAAGCGGGCACCACCTGACCATCCTTCCTGCCAGAAGTTGGGAAAATTGACTGGGCGGGTCGCCCTTTTGCGGCGGCGGCCTCCGGCCGCCGCCGCAAAGGTACCCTCCAACCCTCTTCCCTTTCCCCATCGGGAGCAAAGATGCGCAAGGGAACCGTGCTTCTGGGCCTGATCCTGATTCTGGTCGGCACATACTCCCTGCTGGGAGTCCTGTACTCTCAGCTCCCCGGCCTGGACCGCCTGTGGCCGGTCGCCGTGATTGCGGGCGGGATTACCCTCCTGGTTACGTACTGCCGAACCCCCCAACGGGAGACCGCCCGGGTCTTCTGGGGAGTCGCCCTGACCCTGAGCGGCCTCCTCTTCTTCCTCATCACCCTGACCGACCAAAACTACGCCGTCCTGCAGACCTGGTGGCCCGCCTTTGTCGCCATCGCCGGGATTTCGTTCCTGGCCATGTGGATTGCCGAAGGGTTCCGGGATTGGGGCGTCCTCTTTCTGGCCATCGTGAGCCTCATCTTCGGCGGGGTGTACATCGCCGTCAACCTCCATCTCTTCGGACCCAACACCATGCAGGAACTCGGCCGCTTATGGCCGGCATTGCTGATCATCATCGGCCTGATTCTGCTCCTCCGGGGCACACTGGGTGGAAAACGGACGGAAAAATAGCCGGGTGCCCGTCATCGGGATAGACGCCAGCCGCGCAGTCTCCCCTCAGCCAACGGGGACGGAGACGTATTCTCTCCGCCTGATCCAGGCCCTACTCTCTCTGAACCCTCCCTGGAGCATTCGCCTCTACTTCCGACAGACACCACCGGAGAGCCTGTTCCCGCAGGCAGACCTCCGCGTCATCCCCTTTCCGCGCCTCTGGACCCATACCCGGCTATCCTGGGAGATGGCCCGCCGCCCGCCGGACTTGCTGTTCGTCCCCGCTCATGTCCTGCCGCCCATTCACCCCCGCCGAAGCCTGGTGACGGTCCACGACCTGGGCTACCGATACTTCCCCCGGGCCCATACCCGGTTTCAGCGGGTCTACCTGGACCTCTCCACCCGATGGAACGCCCGGGCCGCCGCCCACATCCTGGCCGACTCGGAGGCCACCCGGGCCGACCTGGTCCGAATCTACGGGACTCCCCCGGCGAAGGTGACCGTCGCCTACCCCGGCTACGACGAGTCCCTGGCCCCCGTGCGCGATCCGGCGGCCCTGACCGCCGTCCGGGAGCGCTACGGCATCCCCGGGGAGTATTTCCTGTACCTGGGGACGCTGCAGCCCCGCAAGAACCTGGCCCGCCTGGTGCTGGCCTTCTCCCGTCTCCCCACCCGGGCTGTCCTGGTCCTGGCAGGTCAAAAGGGGTGGCTCGCCGATGACCTCTTCGCCCTGATCCGCCGCCTGGGGCTGGAAAGGCGCGTCCTCTGCCCGGGGTACGTCCGTCCCGAAGACCGGGCACCGCTGCTCAGCGGCGCGCTGGCCTTTGTGTTCCCCTCCCTCTATGAAGGGTTCGGTCTGCCGGTCCTGGAAGCACAGGCCTGCGGGTGCCCCGTCATCTGCTCCAACACCTCCAGTCTGCCGGAGGTCGCCGGAGATGCCGCCCTCCAGGCCCCCCCCGAAGATGTCACCGCGCTGGCCGACGCGATGGCCCGTCTGGAGAACGACCCGGACCTGCGCCGGGAACTGGTGGAGCGGGGCTTTGCCAACCTGCGCCGTTTCTCCTGGGAGCGGTGCGCCCGCACCGTCCTGCAGGTGATGGAAGGACTGCTGGAGGAGAACTGATGCCCACTTCCCCGGCCCTCCGCATCCTGGGCATCCC
>JAPYWT010000421.1 GCA_028276215.1 Thermoflexus sp.
ATCGTTTGCAGATAATGTAGCGTAGGCTTTAGCCTGCGAATACAGGCCTGGCGGCCTGCGCTACAGGGGCATGCCTTCGCCGCGTCTTTGATAGCGCTTGCCCGGGGGCTCCCTGGTAGGTAGTTACTACGGATTGCACATTTGTGGCCGTATCTGCGGAGGGATTTCTCCGTCTAAATAACAGAGCCCTCTCCACGGGAAGGGCTCAAAACCACTTCTGGCGAGGAGGTGACAGGTGAAACGGTGGTGGATTCTTCTACTGGCGGTAGCGATCGTGGCGGGGGTGGCGGCACCGGTGCTGGCCGCAGGAAATCGGCCGCCCAAACGGATGCCCTTCAACATGGTCGGCCAGATCACGGCTGTGGATACCGGTGCGGCGACGGTCACCGTGAAGGTGGTCCGCGGCAACCGGGTCGTCAAACCGTTCATCGGCCAGACGGTGACGGTTCAGACCGACGCCGCCACCCGGTTCCTCAAGAAGACGGAGGCCGGCGTGGTGCCGATTGCGCTGGCCGACCTGCAGGTGGGGGACGCGGTGAGCGTCCAGGGCCGGCTGGCGGGCGAGGTCTGGACTGCCTACCGCATCACGGTGGGGGCCGACCTTTCCCACCTGCCGTAGGCCCACAGGGGGCATCGCTGATGGCGGCCTTGCCGCCTTCAGCGATGCCCAATCCCTACTCTGCCTCCATCTCCCGCCGCAGACTTCCCAGCAAAGTGGTGAACTCCAGCGGGAAGACGAATTTGGTCGCCGGGCTCTCCCCCAGCCGCCGCAGGGTCTCCAGGTACTGGAGCGTCATCGTGTTGGGGTCTATTTTCTGGGCGACCTCAAAGATAGAGCGGAGGGCCATCGCATACCCCTCGGCGCGCAGGGCCTGCGCGGTCCGTTCCCCCTCGGCCCGCAGGATGGAGGCCTGCTTCTCCCCCTCGGCGCGCAGGATGGCCGCCTGCTTCTCGCCCTCCGCGACCTTGATGGCCGCCTCCCGCTGCCCGTCTGCCTCGGTGACCATCGCCCGGCGGTTCCGCTCCGCCGACATCTGCCGGTTCATCGCCGCCTGAATCTCCTTCGGCGGCTCAATCTCCCGAATCTCCACGCTGGTCACCTTGACGCCCCATCGCTCCGTCACCTCGTCCAGTTTGACCCGCAGGACCTGGTTGATGTGCTCCCGCTGGGCCAGGACGTCATCCAGCATGATGTCGCCGATGACGGCGCGCAGGGTGGTGGTGGCGATGCCGATGGACGCCCGCCGGAAGTCCCCCACCTGCAGGACGCTCGCCTCCGGGTCTATGACTTTCCAGTAGATGAGAAAGTCCACCCCGATGGGCGCGTTGTCTTTGGTGATGCTGGTCTGGTGGGGGATTTCCATGAACTGCTCCCGCAGGTCCACCACCACTGCCCGGTCAATGAGCGGGATCAGGAAGACCACGCCCGGCCCCTTGGTGCCGATACAGCGCCCCAGCCGGAAGACCACCAGCCGCTCATATTCCCGGACGATGCGGATCATGGAGAACAGCAGGATCAGGCCGATCAGCCCGACGAAGAAGATAAAGATAGCCAGCAGCACTTCCATTTTCCCCTCCGTAGCATGAGATTTGGAGTACCTGTCCTGATCGGCTTGCGGATCACGTAGCGCAGGCTGTCAGTCTGCAAGCAGGCCTGGCGGCCTGCGCTACAGGGGAAGGTCGGCGAAGGCCGACCAAAGGCCTGCGGCCCAGGAAGGATGACTTCAGTCAGCACATCCTTATCCTCCGCCAGTAGCGCCAGCGCATCAGCGCCAGCACGCGGGGGGTAAGAACGGTGTAGAGGTCGTAGAGCGTGCGGTGGACCGGAAAGTCCCAGGCCCCGATGTACCGGACCGGACGGGCGCCGAAGCCCGCTTTGAACCGGTAGACTCCCCACATCGGGTCCGATTCGTCCGGCCTCTCCGGCGCCCCCCAGAGGTCGTAGACGGTGCACCCCTGGGCCTGGGCCCACCGGATGGCCTCCCACTGGAGCAGGTGGTTGGGCATATACTCCCGATACAAGGAGCGGGACGCGCCGTACATGTACCACGCCCGCCTTCCGAACCGGAAGAGGATGACCATCGCCACGGGCTCATTCCCGATTTCGGCAATGAGCGGCTGGGCCAGCCCCGCGTCCATAAAGGACCCCCAGGCGTCCCGGTAATACTCCTCCGGTCGGATGACGAACCGGTCCCGCACGCTGGTCTCCTGGTACATCCGGTAGAGCAGGGGCAGGTCCTCCACCGTCCCCGGGCGGACCGTTACCCCCTTTCGCTGGGCCAGCCGGATGTTGTAGCGCCATTTGGGTTTCATCCGGGCCAGGAGGTCGTCCGGCGGAAGGGTCAGGTCCAGGAGCAGAGTGTTGCGGAACTGCACCTGTTCGGATGAGGGGCGCCAGCCCCGTGCCCGCAGGATGGCGGTGACGGTTTCCCCCTCCGGCGTCTCTTCCTCCACGTCCGGGTCTATTTTCAGGAATACGGCCCCGGCACGGCGGGCGGCGGTCTCCAGGTCCGCCAGGACGTTCTGGAGAAGGGGGACATCGTCCCAGGGGAGAACGGGCCCTTTGGGGACATACATCACTCCCAGCGGGAGACGGGCAGGGCGACGGAGAAGGGCCAGCGCGGCCGCGCGGGGCCCTTCCCCGGCCTCCCAGAGGTAATGAAAGGCCCGCCAGCCCTGCCGTTCTTTGAACGCTCCCCACTCCCAGGTCTGCAGGATGTGGGAGTTGGGCAAGCACAGCAATGCGTCATCCCACTCCCGGAGGTCTGATACTTCCCGGATGGTTGGCCTCATGGTTGCCCTGATTGTACATTTCTTTGCAGTAGAGTCAAGAGGGGTATTACCTACCCGCTGTCATTGCGAGGCGGCAGTAGCCGCCGAAGCAATCACCCTCCTGGCCTGGAGATTGCTTCGCCGCCTTTAGCGGCTCGCCTCGGCGCGAGCGCCTTCGGCGCGTGGCGCAATGACACAGGTGGGTAGGTATTTATCCCCCTGTTCCCTCTCCCCCGCCGTGAAACGGCGGGGGAGAGGTGGATATTTCTATTCCCTCCCTCCTGGTAGGGGAGCCTGCCCCCACTTTCTCATGCCTCCCGCGGCCAG
>JAPYWT010000423.1 GCA_028276215.1 Thermoflexus sp.
CTCCCCCGCCCCCCGGCCCCTCTGCGCTCCCGCTCTCTTCCGCCAGCCCCTGAGCGACTTCCATCAGGACCTCCCGGGGGTGGGTCGCGGCGAGGACGGCCGGTAGTGCCCGCACCAGGAACGTGTTCCCCCCGAAGGGCTCCACCTCCAGCCCCAGGCGGCGCAACGTCTCCTGATGGGCCTCCACCAGCCCTGCCCACTCGGGGGGGAGGTCCACCGCCGCCGGTTCCAGCAACATCTGGACGGGGATGCCCTTCTCCCGCTGGGCCATCAGTTGCTCGTAGAGCACCCGCTCGTGGGCCGCGTGCTGGTCTATCAGGTAGAGGCCGTCTGGCCCCTCGGCGATGATGTAGGTCGCGGCCACCTGCCCGACCACCCGCAGCGGCGGCAACCCGCCCGGGGAGACCGGCGGCGCGATCAGGGGCATCGGGGTCGGGCGGTATCGTTCCCCGGCCGGACCCGGCGGGAACCGGACCTCCGGGACCTGAGCGGCAGGAGCCGGTCCGAGGACGGTCCGCATGGTCGGGACTCCGGCCTCTCCGGTGACCGCCTGCCGGACGGCCCGCTGGACGGCCCGGAAGACGCCGTCGCCGTCCCGGAAGCGGACCTCGGCTTTGGCGGGGTGGACGTTGACGTCCACGTCCTCGGGCGGCAGGGAGACCATCACCACGGCCAGCGGATACCGCCCGGTGGGGATGAGGGTGTGGTAGGCCTGAATGATGGCGTAGGTCAGGCGCGCGTCCTGTACCCAGCGGCCGTTGACGAAGAGGGTGATCTCCCCCCGGTCGGCCCGGTGGAGGTGTGGCGGACTGACGAACCCTTCCACCCGCACCGGGGCCCCTTCTTCGGGGGGGATTTCCAGCAGCGCGCCGCCCACCTCCACGCCGTAGACCGCCACCAGCACATCCCGCACCCGTCCGCTCCCCGGCGACCGGAAGACCTCCCGCCCGTCGTGGACCAGAGCGAAGCGGAGGCCGGGGTAGGCCATCGCGTAGCGGGTGACCCAGGCGTCTATGTGGCGCCGTTCGGTGGCGGAGGAGCGGAGGAACTTGCGGCGCGCGGGGACGTTGTAGAAGATGTCCTCTACGGTGACCGTCGTCCCCGGCGGGCGTCCGACCGGGCGGCGACTGACCACCTGGCCCCCCTCCAGCCGGATGAGGGTCCCCGTCTCCTCGCCCGCCGCGCGCGTGGCACAGGTCACCCGGCTGACGGCCGCGATGGAAGCCAGTGCCTCACCCCGGAAGCCCAGGGTGGCGATGCGGGCCAGATCGTCGGCGGAGGCCAGTTTGCTGGTGGCGTGGCGCTGGAAGGCCAGTTCCACCTCCGCCGCGGGGATACCGCATCCGTCGTCGGCGACGCGCATCAGGGTCCGTCCGCCGTCGGCGACCTCAATGCGGATCTCCCGCGCGCCCGCGTCTATGCTGTTCTCCACCAGTTCTTTAATGACCGACGCAGGCCGCCCAACCACCTCACCGGCGGCGATCTGGGCGACGATTTCGGGAGGAAGGATGCGGATCATGCGAGTGTGCGAGAGTGCAAGTGGGCAGATTTGCAAGTTGGCATTGGGCAGGAGGGCATCCGGTTACGGTTGGTGGACGATGGCCCAGATTTCGGCAATGAACTGGCGGAAGTCGTCCAGGCCAGTGTGCAGAATTTCGTAGATTCGCCCTGCATCCACTTCGTGATACAGGTGTACGACCAGGTTGCGGAAACGGACCATCCGAACGTAAACCGGTACCCGCTCTGCAGGTAGAAGCCCGACTTCCGCCAGCCGTCGGAAGACATCCGCGCCCTCGCGAGGCGTCCCTAACCGGCGACGTGCGGCGATATGGCTGGCGATGTCCATCATCGCTTCTATGGCGGTTTGCAGCAAATGTTTGGCGGCTTCTATGTTGCGAAAATCGCTCTGGAAACTTTCCTCAGGAAGGGCCCGCAGCGTTTCCAGGCGGGACAGGCAGGTCTCTATGTACTGGATACGCTCCCGTATTCTGGGCAAGTCGTATTCCATGTGCACTCCTCATAGTGTGAGGGCTTAACGTCCGTAAGGTGACGGCCATAAACTTCTTCCAGCGCCTGGTCGTAGTCCCGATAGAAGGCTCGCAGGTCCGGTTCGTAGTCTATGTAGCGCAGGATGGTTTCTTCAATAAAATCAGAGACCCGCTTTGCGTCCCGTTCGTAGATCAGGTGGCCACTGATGGCGCGGTGGCGCAACAGAAGGTCTGCCCGGTTCAGGTTGACCAGGTCCACCTGCTCTGTTTTCAGCAGGTCACAGAGCGCGGCTTCCAGGTCCAGTTCCTCCTCCAGGTCCGGGTCATGGGCAAAAAGCACTCCCAAGTCTATGTCGCTCTCTGGGGTAGCATATCCGTCTGTCTGCGACCCGAACAGGAAGATGGCCAGAACATTGGGGAATTCCTGCAGGTAGGGGACCAGGCCCTTCAGCCGGTCCTCCAGTTCGGAGGCGGTTTCGTCCATCATTTCAATCTCTCTGTCCCCGGCGGCGGATGTTGGGTCACTGTGCCGACTGAAGTCGTCCTTTCTGGGCCTTTGGCCGGTCGGCCTGCGCCGACCGTCAGGCCATCGTAGCCCAGGATTTATCCTGTCCTACTTGGGAATCCGCCTCTCCTCCCCGCGCAGGAGGCGGCGGATGTTGGGCCGCAGGGCCCAGAGGGTCAGCGCGGAGGTCAGCAGGGAGTGGGCCTCGTAGGCCCAGGGGACCGCGCCCCGGACGGCCCCCACTGCAAACGCCAGCGGCAGGAAGACGGCCACCGTGATGGAGCCGACGGACGCGTGGCGGGAAAGGAAGGCGGCCGCCAGCAGGACGGGGACCGCCAGCAGGCCCCCCACAGGCCAGAGGGCAATGGCCCCGCCGATGGACGTCGCCGTCCCGGCCCCACCTCGCAGGCCCAGGAAGACGGAGTAGTTATGGCCCACCACGGCGGCGAAGCCCGCCAGCGCCTGCAGGAGCGGTGGGCCCTCCAGCGCCCGCGTCAGCCAGACCGCCGCGGCGCCCTTCAGCGCGTCGCCCAGGCCAGTGGCGACAGCGGCCCCCCAGCCCGCGGCCCGCAGGACGTTGGTCCCTCCGGTCCGTCCGCTCCCT
>JAPYWT010000422.1 GCA_028276215.1 Thermoflexus sp.
TCCGTCCGGTCCTGCAGGCAATGGAGCGGGAGGGCCTGGTGGAAATCCGGACGCTGCGGGGGTGGCAACTGGTCTCCCTCACCGACCGGGGGCGTCGGGAGGCGGGTAGCGCGAGACGTGAAGCGTGAAACGTAAAGCGTGAAACGTGAAACGTGAAACGTAAAACGTAAAACGTGAAACGTAAAACGTAAAACGTGAGGCGGGAAACGTGAGAGAGGTAGCCGCCGCGCTGGGCCCGTACCTGCTGGTGGTGGCCCTTTCGTTTCTCTGGGCCCTGACCGAGATTCTCCAGACCTTCCGGAGCGACATCCGCCGGGCGCTGCGGAGCGGGTGGAGCGCGCTGCTGATCGGCGTCAACGTCCTCTTCGCCCTGCTCGTCTTTGCCCTGGCGCGCTACCTGGCCCCGCCGTCGGTGAACCCCTACCTGCTGGCCCTGGGCGTAGGGGCGGGCTGGCAGGCCCTCCTCCGCACCCGCATCAACCTCCTCCAGCCCCTGACCCCGGAGGCCGGCGAGGCCGTCTCCCTCTCCCTCTCCGACCTCTACGGCCGCTTCCAGGGGTTCTGCCGGGAGCAGATAGACCAGAGCCTCATCGCCCGGCGCATCCGCCTCCTGGAGCAGGCGACCGAACGTCCGGTGGAGGTGCTGGAACGGGAGGTCCGACTCTACGGGTACGCCTCCCTCCTCCACACCCCCGAGGAGGTGGAGGGTTACCTGACCCGACTCCGCAACCTTCCCCCGGAACAGCAGGCCTTTCTGCTGGCCTCCTACCTCCTGCGCCAGGGCGGCTACGCCTTCCTGCAGGAACGGCTGAAGATGATGAAGAAGTGAAATGCCCCCATCAGACCATCCTCACATCCTCTTCCTGGTCAGCAGCCCGCTGACCGCCGACCCGGTGGCCGTGGACCGGGCCCTGCAGGAACTGACCAACGCCCTGCGGGGTATCCAGGCCCCGGCCACCTTCGTCACCCACGTGGCCGAGGCCGACGCGGTGGCTTCCCTCCTGGCCCGCCGGGACCGGCCGCCCTTCCCCGTCCTCCACTACCTGGGCCACGGCTACAAGCCCGAAGAGGTCCCCTCCGGCTACCTGATTTTTGAGGGCCAGAGCGGCGACCTCCGACCCCTCCGGGACGACCAACTCCTGAGCGTCCTCAACCCCACCGGGAGCCCGGAACCGGAGTTCCGCCTGGCCGTGGTGACCGCCTGCCACTCGGAGAGCGTGGCCGCGGCCCTCCACGCCCTGCGGATTCCCCACATCGTGGCGGTGGACGCGGAGGAGACGGTGACCCAGCGCGCGGCCATCACCTTCTTCTGCCGCTTCTATCAGGTCCTCCTCACCGGCGGCACCGTCGCCGGGGCCTTCCGCGCCGGGCAGAACGCCGTCGCGCTGGACGAGGACCTCTGCCGCCTGGGGGAGAGGGTGGCCCGCGCCGAGGCCCGCAAGTTCCGCCTCCTCCCCGAGGACGGCGACCACGACCGGCCCCTCTGGCCCGCCCCGCCAGCGGGGTCCGTGCAGATAGAACCCCTCCCCGCCCTGACCGCCCCGCCGTTCCACCTCCGCCCCGCCCACTTCCTGGGCCGGGGAGAACATATGCGGGACGTCCTGGCCCGCCTGCGGGAGCGCCGGGCCGTCCTCATCCAGGGCATGAGCGGCGTGGGCAAGACCGAACTGGCCAAAGAGGTGGCCCGCTGGCTCTTCGCCCGCCGGAGGGTGGAGCGGGTGGCCTTCGTGGACCTGAGCCCCGCCCACGATGCCGACGGCGCCCGGCGGGCCATCGCCACCGCGCTGGGCATCCCTCCCGAATCCGTCCCCACCCCGGGGGCCCTGGCCGCTACTCTTCCCTCCGGCCTGCTTCTCATCCTGGACGAGGCGGAGAACGGCATCCTGCGCGGCGGGAAGGCCTTCCGCGAACTCCTGGAGGCGCTGGCCTGCGCCCCGGCCCGCCCGTACATCCTGGTGACCTCCCAATCCGACCTGGGGAGCGCCCACTTCCCCCGCTACGACCTCCGTCGCCTGCCCCTGGAGGCCGCCCTGGCGCTTTTCCTGGTGGAGGCCGCTGTGACCGAGGGAGAATGGCAACGCATGGAGAAGGCCGACCTGAGGGAACTCCTGCGCTACACCGACGGCCTCCCCCGCGCCGTGGCCCTGACGGCCAGGGCCTGGCGGCACTCCCGCCGCCCCGACCTGAAGGCCCTGGCGCGGGACCTGAAGGAGAAGTGGGACCAGGTGATGCAGGACCCCCAGTACCCAGACGAGGTCAAGAGCGTGGTGGCCGGCATCGCCCTGGCCCACGACCGGCTGCGGGAGCGGGACTCCGGCGCCGCCGATTTCTACCCCTATCTGGCCCTCTTCCCCGGCGGCCTTCCGGAGGAGGGGCTGGAGCCCATCTTCGGCCCTCAGGCCCGGCAGTGGGCCGCCGAAGCGGAGAACCAGGCCCTCCTGGAGCGGCCCTGGCCCGACCTCCTTTACCTCCCCACCCCCTTCCGCCTCTTCGCCCTCCGCCTCCTGGGGGACGAAACCGCCGCCCGCGCCCGCCACGGGGAGGCCGCCCTGCGCTTTTATTTTAATTTTGACGACGAGCCCCACGTGGGGTGGGTCAAATGGTTGGACAAAGCGCTGCAGGAGAGCGGCGAGGCCATGCCCGCCGCCATTGCCCGCTACGTCCAGGAACTCCCCTCCATAGAGGCCTGGCTGGATTGGGGGCTGGAACATGAACCCGGCCGGGAGGGGCGCCTCCGCGCCCCCAGTCTGGCCGCGCTGCTGGAAAACATCTACACGGTGACCGACCGGCTGGCCCGGGAGGAGACGCGGGCCCGCTACGGGCGGGCGCTGGAGCGGGCGCGCTCGTGCGGCGACCGGCTGGGGGAGGCCAACGTCCAGCAGGCGCTGGGGGACCTGGCGCTGCGGGAAGCCCGGCTGGAGGAGGCGCGGAAGCACTACG
The DNA here is from genome assembly GCA_028276215.1 of Thermoflexus sp. GTDB lineage: Bacteria > Chloroflexota > Anaerolineae > B4-G1 > DUEL01 > SpSt-77. Next base: position 2,941 of record JAPYWT010000422.1, read on the forward strand.
AAGCGGCCCTGGCCATTTACCCGGCCATCGGCGACCGGCTGGGGGAGGCCAACGTCCAGAAGGCGCTGGGGGACCTGGCGCTGCGGGAAGCCCGGCTGGGGGAGGCGCGGAAGCACTACGAAGCGGCCCTGGCCATTTACCAGGACATCGGCGACCG
>JAPYWT010000424.1 GCA_028276215.1 Thermoflexus sp.
GGTGGTTCCCCGAGGAGAGGGCAGGCCGCCCAGGAGCAGCACCCCGGAGATATGGCGGTCGGCGTGGGCCAGGATGGTGTCGGCGGTGATCCCGGCGGGGTCTCGTCCCGCCAGCACCTGCAGCCCCTGCTGGGGACGCAGCCCCATCTGCAGGGCCAACGTAGAAGAACCGGTCTGGGCGTCTATCAGGACAACCCGTTTTCCAGAGGCGGGCCCCCGGATCAGGGAGACGGAGAGGTTGGTGACCAGCGTGCTGGTTCCCACCCCACCTTTACATCCCAGGAAGCCAACGCTTTTGCCTCGCGGGAGCCGCACAGCCTGGGCCGCCGGTCCCAGGCGCGCGGCCCGGGCCAGCAAAGTCTCTATTCGGGTGACCAGTTCCGCCGGATGGACGGGCTTGACCAGGTACTCATCGGCGCCGGCCTCAAAACCGGCCACTTTGTCGGTAATCTGGCCCCGGGCGGTCAGCATGATGATCGGGATGGCCGCCGTGCGCTCATTGGCCCGCAGCCGTCGGGCCACCTCATAGCCGTCCATCCCGGGCAGCATGACGTCCAGAAGCACCAGGTCGGGGGACTCGCTCTCCGCCTTGCTCAACGCCTGCGCCCCATGTTGAGCGGCGATGATCTGATAGCCCCGGCTCTGGAGCATCAGCCCGAGCAGTTTCAGGCTTTCCAGGTCATCTTCTACAATCAGAATTTTCCCGGGCATAGAGCCGATGCTCCCGGATGTACGCCTCCACCGCCGGAGGCACCAGGTAGCGAATCGGTAACCCCTCCCGCACCCGCCGCCGCAGGTCGGTGGCGGAAAGGTCCAGACGGGGCGCGTCCAGCCAGACCAGCCGTTCCCGAATACCGGGGATTTCCCGCTCCAGAACAGGGATGTCGGCCGTCCAGCCGGGACGTTCCATCACCACCAGAACGGCCTGGCGGACAATCCCCACCGGATCACGCCAGGTCAGAAATTCCGCCAGACTGTCGCCCCCCATCAGAAAGTAGAACTCCGCTCCGGCGAACATCCCCCTCAGCAGGGCCAGCATATCCACCGTATAATGCGGCCCGGGCCGGTCCAGGTCAACCCGGGAGAGAACAAAGGCGGAGTTGTCGGCGATGGCGGCCGTCACCATCGCCGCCCGGTGGACCGCCGGGCTGAGGGGATAGCCAGGTTTATGGGGCGGATCACCGGCGGGGACGAAGAGCACCCGGGCCAATCCCAACTGGACGCGCGCGGTCTCCGCCAGGGCCAGATGGCCGTAGTGCGGAGGGTCAAACGTGCCGCCCAGAACACCGAGACGGAGGGGGTCACCACCCGTCAATGTACTTGGCCCACTCCTGATTTTCCCGCAGATAGTTGCTGAAGAGATACCGGGCGGTGGGGCGGGGTTCAAAGGGAGGCCGCAGGAGGGTCATCCGCGCCTCTTCCAGCGTGCGGCTCCCCTTGCGCCGGTTGCACTGCGGACAGGCCGCCACCAGGTTCTCCCAGCAGTGCTCGCCCCCCCGGTGACGCGGAACCACGTGGTCTATGGTCAGGTTGGCTGCCTCGCGGCCGCAGTACTGGCAGCGGTACTCATCCCGCCGCAGGATTTCCCGCTTGGTCAGCCGGACGCGCGGCGCGGGCCGGCGCACGACGAAGACCAGGCGGATCACCGACGGCCGCTCATAGACGGTGGAGACCGTGCGAATGAAGCCGCGCCCGTTCTCCACCACGACGGCCTTGCCGGAGAGGATCAGCCCCATCGCCCGCTTCGTCGTGCAGACGTGAAGGGGTTCGTAGTTCCCGTTGAGAACCAGTACCGGCCTGTTCATCTCTGCACTCCGTTGCCACAAGTATAGCACAAATGGGAAATCCGTCAATCCTCAATCGTGGCAGGTGTGTTGCAATTGGGTAAACACTTCTCGCCGGACGGTGACCGTCTCCAGGAAATCCCGGTCTATCTCCACGCCGATGCCCGGCCCCCGGGGGACGTCTATGGTGCCGTCGGGGTTGAGGCGGAAGGGGGGAACGACGACATCCCGCTCGTAGTAGCGGTCGCTGGCGGAGATGTCGCCGGGGAGGGTGTAGTTGGGCAAACTGGCGATGGCGACGTTGTGCGCCCGCCCGACGCCCGTCTCCAGCAAACCGCCGCACCAGACCGGCACGCCCCGCTCCTGGCAGAGGTCGTGGATGCGGCGGGCCTGGGCCAGCCCACCCACCCGACCTGGCTTGATGTTGATGATGCGGCAACTTCCCAGTTCCAGCGCCGCCCGCGCGTGGGCCGGGGTGGGGATGGATTCGTCCAGACAGATGGGCGTCCGCAACCGCCGCTGGAGCAGGCTGTGCTCGTAGAGGTCGTCGTAGGCCAGCGGTTGCTCTATCATCAGCAAGCCCCACTCGTCCAGCGCGGCCAGATGGTCGGCGTCGGCCAGGGTGTAGGCGGAATTGGCGTCCACCATCAGCGGCACCGTCGGCCAGCGGCGCCGCAATTCCCGCACCACGTCCACATCCCACCCCGGCTTGATTTTCACTTTGACCCGCCGGTAGCCCTGGGCCAGGTACCCCTCCACCTGCTCCAGAAGTTCGGGGAGACTGTCCTGAATGCCCACGCTGACGCCGCTCTCAATGCGGTCCCGCACGCCCCCCAGGAGCCGCGCCAGAGGGACCCCCTGCTGTCGGGCCTCGGCGTCCCACAGCGCCTCCTCCAGGCCGGTCTTGGCCATCGGGTGGCCGCGCACACGCCCCATCCGGGCGAAGGCGTCGGCCGCGCGCGCGATCTCCTGGCCCAGCATCATAGGAATCAGGAAATCCCGCAGGACGTGCCAGGCCGTCTCCACCGTCTCCGACGAGAACCAGGGGCCGTCTTCCACGGGGGACTCCCCCCACCCCTCCACCCCATCGGCCCGGACGGCGACCAGGATGGTGTGGCGCTCCCGGGTGCGGCGGAAACTGGTCTCAAAATGCCGCTTCAGGGGCAGGCGAACGTAGCGGATTTCTACCTGCTCAACGCGCATCGCTCTCCTTTTCAATTCAAAAACCACCAAGACACGAAGACACAAATGATTTAAATTATATGTTTTTATTCGTGTCTTTGTGCCTTCGTGGTAAAAATTTTTTCAA
>JAPYWT010000425.1 GCA_028276215.1 Thermoflexus sp.
GCTCAGGGACCTCTGCCTCGGACAGGTCTACCGGTCCTTCTGCCGGTCGCAGCAGGACTGCTACCCGGTCAGCATCCAGTGCCTGGGCGATGTGCTCCGCGACCTGTTTCAGGACCGGTTCCAGTTCCAGAGACGCACTGAGTGCCTGGCTGACCCCTAACAGGGAAAGCAGTTCTTGCGTCTGCTGCAGGGAGCGTTCGCTCAGAGTTTGCAGTTCCTGCCGGTAGGACCAGAGGTCCTGAAGGGCCGCGCGGTACACGACGACGGAGATGAGGGGATAGCCAAAGAGATTGACCAGCCGGCCCAACCCCGTCTGGTCCAGTGCCACCAACCCGTTACCCAGAGCGATGATCAGAAAAGCGATGCCTGGCAGCAGATACTCTACCCGTCGCCGTTGCAGGAGCAGGTACAGGCCAGTGAAGATGGCCAGCAGGGTTGCCCAGAGGTCCCAGATGGCCTGCTGCCAGAAAGCGGTGTACTCAAAGAAGGGGACAGAGCGGGCCAGAGGATACCAGAGAGGGAAGAACAGGAGGGTAACACCCAGAATCGCCGTTGACTGAATGATCAGGAACCACCGTCCTGCCCGCCGTCCGATCAGAGGGGAGAGGAATGCCCAACTCATCACCGTCAGGCTGGCGACTTCCAGCGCGTAGAGAAGGGGGGCCAGGAAGTTATAGCCTTGAGGCCCCAGGACCAGGAGAGGGACCCGCAGAAGCAGGACGACCGTAAAAGCGATCAGGAAGCGCCGCTGGTCTGGATTTCGGGTATGTCGGTACTCCACCAGCGCGATACCGGCGGCTCCCTCCAGGGCCAGCAGAATCAGCAGGTGGTAGACAAAGGTACCGGGTCCCGTGCCAAGCAGGTTATAGAGCGGGCCCAGAATTCCCATAAGGACTCCTCAAGGCCAGGATGGGTTGAGGGCGTGTCTGAAAAATGATGGGAGTGCAGGCGGCAATTTTCACGCCCAGACAGCAAAACCCCACCAATTCCTGGGAATTCAACAGTTCAGAACGGCGTTGTTGGGCGAGTGGGGGTGAGGAGAACCGGCGCGGTGGGAGTCGGCGTCTCCACTCCACGCGGCGTCCGGGGTGTGAAGGAAACCATCAGGCCGATGGCCATGCTGGCCACCACCAGGATGCTCATCATCCAGAATATGCGCTGGCTACGGGAAACAGACGCTCTTTTGCGACGCATGTTACTCACCGGCGAATGAGGGTAACCATAGGACGATTGAAATCGTCCTCTCTGGGCACTTCGTGCCGGGCCTCGCCCCGAGGGCTCGGCCCGAGGGGTATCGGCCTGGCCCTCACCCCTCCCCCAACCCCTTCCCCTCTCCCGCTCCGGCGGGAGAGGGGAGAGGGTGGCGGCGCAGCCGCCGGGGGTGGGGTGAGGTCGGCGAAGGCCGACCACTGTCCGCAGGCCCGAAAGGTGACTTCCAGTCACCGCCTGAATACAACCCCAATTATATCCCATTCCGAAAAGTAGACAATCACGCACCCTGACAGGGGCGTGTCCCAGAATTGCGGGACAACTGATCGCGGTTGTCCTGCCAGCCCGGAACTTGCATCCTGCCAGCCCGCGCGTATAATAGCCCCGCTTCAACCATCTTACCAGGAGGACCCATCATGGAACCGTTACCCCGCTGGGACGTCAGTCGCCTGTATCCCGGCCTGGATTCCCCCGAATTCCGGGAGGCGTGGGATGCGCTGGTACGGGCGATAGATGACCTGGTCGCCCTCTTTGACCGCCACGGAGTCAACCGAAGGGAGTCGCCCCCGCCCCTTTCCGAAACCGTGAACGCCTTTGAGGAGGTGCTGACCCGCTACAACGAGGTGTTGCGGGAGGAGCACACCCTGGGCGCCTACATCAACAGTTTCCTCACCACCGACTCGCGGGACGCGCGCGCCCAGGCGGCCTGGAGTGAGTTCCAGCAGAGGACGATGCCGTTGAGCCAGTTGAGCACCCGGCTCATCGCCTGGATCGGCTCGCTGGATACGGACGGGCTGCTGGAACGTTCCCCCGTTGCCAGAGAGCACGAGTTCGCGGTGCGCCGGGCGCGGGAATGGGCCGCCCACCTGATGAGCCCGGCAGAAGAGGCCCTGGCGATTGAACTGGACCTCACCGGCGGGGCGGCCTGGGCCAAACTGTACGATACGTTCACCTCCCAGTTGATGGTGAAACTGACGCTGGACGGCGAGGAGCGCACCCTGCCGATGAGCGCGGTGCGCAACCTGGCCTACGACCCCGACCGCACCGTCCGGCAGCGGGCATACGAGGCCGAACTGGCCACCTGGGCCCAGTCCGCGGTGCCCCTGGCGGCCGCGCTGAACAGCATCAAGGGGCAGGTCAACACGCTGACCCGGCGGCGGGGATGGGCATCCCCGCTGGAGGCCGCCCTCTTCGCCAACCACATTGACCGGACGACCCTGGACGCGATGATGGAAGCGGCATGGGAGTCCTTCCCCGACTTCCGCCGTTACCTGCACGCCAAAGCCCGCTTGCTGGGGCTCCCCCGCCTGGCCTGGTACGACCTTTTCGCGCCCGTGGGCTCCTTCAGCCGCCAGTGGGAGTTCGCCGAGGCGCGCGACTTCATCCTCCAGCAGTTCGGCACCTACTCGCCCCGGCTGCGCGCGCTGGCGGAACGGGCCTTTGCGGAACGGCGGATTGACGCCGAGCCGCGCCCCGGCAAGCAGGACGGCGCGTTCTGTATGTGGCTCCGGGGAGAGGAATCCCTGATCCTGGTCAACTACAAGGCGGCCTTCGGCAAGATGAGCACCCTGGCCCACGAACTGGGGCACGCCTACCACAACCTGAACCTGGCCCCGCGCACAATGGTCCAGCGCTTCACCCCGATGACGCTCGCCGAAACCGCCAGCATCTTCTGCGAAACAATCGTTAAAGAGGCTGCACTGGCCCAGGCGGACGAAAAGGAACAACTGGCCATTCTGGAAGCGGACCTGCAGAACGCCTGCCAGGTGGTGGTGGATATTACCAGCCGCTTCCTGTTTGAGTCCCGCGTCTTTGAGGGACGCCAGCAACGGGAACTGACCCCTGAGGAACTCTGCCAGGCGATGACGGAGGCCCAGCGGAA
>JAPYWT010000426.1 GCA_028276215.1 Thermoflexus sp.
CGGGCCCAGAGGAGGCCTACGTCCGATAGGTCAAACGCATCTCCGCCTGCCTCTGCTGGGTTTTGCCAGTTCGTGCTGCCCGGTGGGCATCCCTGGCACCCCGTCGGTGTATGCTACGCCAGCCCGAGTTCTGGTACGGTATACTACACCCGCTGGGCCTTCTGTGGTCGGGTTACTCTGGCCTGTCCCGTCCCGTAGCAGCTGGTGAGAGCCCGGTTTGAGGCCGATAGGGGGCCATCGCCCCGCTTTTGAAGAAGCCCCAGCACCTCTCGTAGCGACGAGTCCCCATTGGCCGAAGGGGAAGCGACCGCCGCCGGTGAGCCTTAGCATCTATCATCTATGGAGAAGGGCGTGGGCAATCGGAGTGAAATAGGTGGAATAGATGAGGGTCTGGTTGGCCAGGGGGACAAATGCTCCCCGTTGCTTGCCCGAGACGTATCGCCTGTGAGTGGATTTCTTTATCTTCGTCTCATGCGGCTCGCTGGAATGTTGTCGGCTACTAAAGCCGCTCTGAGCGTAGTGCTCGTTGGTCTTCTGCAAGCGCAGGGCACCCGTTTGTATGGAGGTGGCGGGTGGTTTTGGGCGCAGTATTCAGGTCTTACGGGTCTGGGGCCTGTAGTGGATGAACTGAAAGCGCAGGGGCTTTCCTTTGGTTGGATTTTTGTACCTTTGTCTTATGCGGCTCGCTGGAATATCCGCGGCTGCTAAAGCCGCTCTGAGTGTAGTGCTCGTTGGTCTTCTGCAAGCGCAGGCCACCCGTTTGTATGGAGGTGGGAGATGGTTTTTGGTGCAGTATTCAGGTCTTACGGGTCTGGGGCCTGTAGTGGATGAACTGAGAGCGCAGGGGCTTTCCTTTGATTGGATTTTTGTACCTTTGTCTTATGCGGCTCGCTGGAATGTTCTCGGCTACTAAAGCCGCTCTGAGTGTAGTGCTCGTTGGTCTTCTGCAAGCGCAGGCCACCCGTTTGTATGGAGGTGGGAGATGGTATTGGGTGCAGTATTCAGGTCTTATGGGTCTGGGGCCTGTAGTGGATAAACCGAGAGTTCAGAGGCTTTCCCTTTCAGCAGGGATGGTTTTACATGTAAGTAAATTATGGCCAATGGTATGACGACAATGACACAACATATTAACAACATACCAAAAGAACTATTTGACAATGGATTTCTTCACCTGACTGGCCAGACCGAAGAGCAATTAAACGACTTAATAAATTCGCTAGGACAGGTTATTTTCATTACTGACGTTATTGTGAAGCCTGAAAGTAAAGGACTGGTAACTTCTGCTCGTGGACTTGACTTTCACACCGACCACCACAAAGCCAAATACATAGTCTGGTATTGTTACAAACAAACCGACTTAGGTGGCGACAGTATTTTGATAGATGCAGAAAAAATTTACCAGCAACTTTCAGAAGAATATAAGCAGCAACTAAAGACAATTGAACTTTTTGAACATAAAATATTCCCAGACGACAAAGATAGTTATCCCTTAGTTACGACAGATGAGAACGGGAAAAGAAGATTTTATTATTCATTTTGGCTTGTAAAGGACGAAGACAAACAAAATCCTGCAATGCTTGAGTTTCAGCGATTGATTAAGCAGGCCGAACCTGTAAAAATAAGGCTGAAAGAGCGGGACATTCTTGTCGTGGATAACCACAGAGTTTTTCATGGCAGGACACCAATTGAAGGAAGCAAAGACCGTTTCCTGAAAAGATTTTGGCTAACGGCAAACAATTCATGAATCAAAAACCAACGCAAATATGGAACAGAAAACATTAATTTACCCTGATCCGATTAGTGAAGAAAGAATTTCTTACCTAATCAATCAGAAGGGCATCGACCCTGTAATCGCCAGACTTGACCTTGAAATGGTTAAGATGAAGCTTCGTGACCCAGAAGAAGGAGAAAATTGGACGCACGAGCAATGCGAGAGTGCGGAAGTTGAATACAAACGTTACTTGCACTTATGCAAAAAGTACGGAAAAGGGATGGTTCCAAACAGGATTATGGACAAGTTTTGGCATTACCACATTCTTGATACGAGAGCGTATCACAAAGACTGCGAGGCGGTCTTCGGACATTACTTGCACCACTATCCTTACTTTGGTATGCGTGGCGAACAAGATGCGATTGACTTGAAAAACGCATTCTTGCGGACAAAGGAAAAATATCGTGAAACATTTGGTGAAGAAATGGCAAGAGATGAAAACACCGATTGTTGGCACGACTGTGAAGACCGTTGTTGGCACGCTTGTTCTGATTAAAAATAGCAAAAATTCAAATGTTTACCATGATAAAGAGCAGGGTGGAACCTTGTATAAAAAACTATGCATAGTGGGAATTCCCTACCGGAAAAGATATGGGAAAAAAGATCGTAGAGGAAAAATTCCTGGCATGGTCTTTATGGAGAGCAGATTGGCGGCGGCGGGTGGGCTACCCCAGAAAAATAACTCTTACTCGCCCCACATCTTTACCGGCGGGCGATAGAATAAACCCCCCGCTTTCGTCCGAACGAGACAGATGCAGGGTGTGCTCGCTGGAAGGGTAAAGAGGTCCGATTCTATCGCTCGTCCCAGATAGTCCCAGCAGCCTAAGATTTCTCCCGTGTTACTGGGAGCAGAAGTGTAGAGGCTACTGGCAGGTAGCTGGTGAATGGCCACGATCCCATCCAGGTCTGCGGAGAGCCGATCGGGCGTTTGGAAATGGGTTGCGTCTTCTGCCCGCACATAGCGGGCCCAGAGGAGGCCTACGTCCGATAGGTCAAACGCATCTCCGCCTGCCTCTGCTGGGTTTTGCCAGTTCGTGCTGCCCGGTGGGCATCCCTGGCACCCCGTCGGTGTACGTCCCGCCAGCCCTTGCCCGGTTACGGAGTCATACGGAAAAGTATACCACACCTGCCCATCTTGCGAAACCTTTACGATCATCCACTCATCAAACACCTGCCCACTACCATAATAAAAGGCATTCTCAAACACGATAAAATCCGCCCCTGGCCCATCTGCGATAGGCGGATCAAAGGTGAGTACGACATAACCACCTTTTCCCAGGGAGACCACCTGGCAAGGGTCTGCGCAGG
>JAPYWT010000427.1 GCA_028276215.1 Thermoflexus sp.
GTCAGTCCCTCCCGCAGGTTGGAGCGGATGGGCAGCGGGATGATGCGGCCGGACGGGTCGGCCATCAGGCCGCGCATGCCAGCCAACTGGGAGATGGGCCCGAAGCCGCCCTTGGAGGCGCCGGACTGGGCCATAATCGCCACCGGACCCTCGGGGTCCAGCGCGCGGGAGACGGCTTTGGAGACCTCATCCCGGGCCCGGCTCCAGAGATCAATGGTGCGGGCGTACTGTTCCTCGGCGGTCAGCAGGCCCCGCTGGTACTGCCGCTCCACCTCCGCCACCTGGGCCGTCGCCTCCTCCAGGATGCGGGATTTCTCGGCAGGGATGGTCAGGTCGGCGGCGGCAATGGTCACCCCAGAGCGGGTGGCGTAGTGGAAGCCGACGGCTTTGATCCGGTCCACCACCTCCGTCGTCTTCTCCTCGCCGAGGCGGCGGTAGCAGATGGCCACCAGGTCCTGCAGTTCCCCCTTGTCCAGGGGCTTGTTGACAAAACGGAGTTCGTCCGGGAGAATCCGGTTGAAGAGACAGCGGCCCACCGTCGTCTCCACCGGCTGGGGCGGCGGGGGCTGATGGTCGTAGACCTGGCGGACCCGGATGCGGGCGTGGATGTCCACGTAGCCCAGCAGGTAGGCCGTTTCCACCTCGTCCAGGTCGGCGAAGTACTTGCCGTCGCCCCGATGTGGCCCCGTCGTCTCCATCGTCAGGTAGTAGATGCCCAGGCACATGTCTTTGGTCGGACCGACGATGGGCTGGCCGTCGGCGGGCTTGAGGAGGTTGCGGGTTGCCAGCATCAGCCGGCGCGCCTCCTGCACCGCCATGTCGGAAAGCGGGACGTGGACCGCCATCTGGTCGCCGTCAAAGTCGGCGTTGAAGGCCGTGCAGACCAGCGGGTGAATCTGGATCGCCTTCCCCTCCACCAGAACGGGCTCAAAGGCCTGAATGCCCAGCCGGTGCAGGGTGGGAGCGCGGTTGAGGAGCACCGGTCGGTCCTTGATGACCTCCTCCAGAATCTCCCAGACCTCGGGTCGTTGCCGTTCAATGAACCGGCGGGCCGCTTTGACGTTACTGACGTAGTTGTACTCCACCAGTTTGCTGATGACGAAGGGCTTGTAGAGTTCCAGCGCCATCTCTTTCGGGAGACCGCACTGGTGGAGTTTCAGTTGCGGGCCGATGACGATGACGGAACGGCCGGAGTAGTCCACCCGCTTGCCCAGGAGATTGCGGCGGAAGCGGCCCTTCTTCCCCCGGAGCATGTCGCTGAGGGACTTCAGTTGTCGCTGGCCCCGGCGGGAGAGCGCCTTGCCCCGCTGACTGTTGTCAATGAGGCTATCCACCGCTTCCTGGAGCATACGCTTCTCGTTGCGGACGATGACGTCGGGGGCGCCCAGTTCTATCAGCCGCTTCAGCCGGTTGTTCCGGTTGATGACGCGCCGGTAAAGGTCGTTGAGGTCGGAGGTGGCAAACCGTCCGCCGTCCAGTTGCACCATCGGGCGCAGGTCCGGCGGGATAACGGGCAGGACGGTGAGAATCATCCACTCGGGGCGGTTGCCGCTCTTGCGCAACGCCTCCACCACCCGCAGGCGGCGGATGGCCTTCTTGCGCCGTTGTTTGGACGGGTCGTTGCGCGCCTCGTTCCACAACTCCTGGGCCATCTTGTCCAGGTCCATCCGGTGGAGAATCTCGTAGAAGGCTTCGGCCCCCATCCCGGCGCGGAAGACCTGTCCCCAGCGGGCCTTCAGTTCCCGCAGGCGGGCCTCGGTGAGGAATTGCAGCGGGGCCAGACCCAGGAGTTCTTCCTGGTCGTCCTCAAAGCGGATTCGCAGATTGTCTATATCGCGGGCCAGTTGTTCCTGAATGTGCGCGATTTCGTCGGCGACCGATTCCTGCCAGTGCTGGAGGTCAGCCCGCAGCGGGGCCAGTTCCTGCTCCTCCTCCGCCCGCAGGCGGCCCTCCAGACGCTCCAGTTCTTCCTGGATGAGCCGGCTCAGCAGGCTCAGGTGCTCCCGTCCAATGGTCTCCCCGGCCTCGGCGATGACGGTGCCCGTCGCTTTGAGGACGACGGGGGTACGGACAGCGGAGCCCTGGCGCTCCTCCAGCCGCTTCCGCAGGGCCTGCGCCTCTTTCATCAGCGCTTCGGTCTCGTTGTTGAGCCGTTCCTCAATCCGGGCGTGAACGGCGGCCAGTTCCCCCTCAATGCGGGCCCGCTCCTGAGCCAGCCGCTCCTGCAAGGCTGTGATGGCGGCGTTGGCCTTCTCCTCCAGTTCCCGCCGATGGTGGTCGTACTCTTCCTTCAGCCGCCGCAGCGCCTTCTGGCGCGCCTCTTCGTCTACAGAAGTGATGACATACTGGGCAAAATACAGAACCCGGTCCAGGTTCCGGCGGGAGACGTCCAGGAGGATGCCCAGGATGCTGGGGGTCTGACGGGTGTACCAGATGTGGGCGACGGGAGCCGCCAGTTCAATGTGGCCCATGCGCTCCCGGCGGACGGAGGAACGGGTGACTTCAACACCGCACTTATCGCAGATGATGCCGCGATAGCGAATGTTCTTGTACTTACCGCAATAGCACTGCCAGTCCCGTGTGGGCCCGAAGATGGCCTCGCAGAAGAGGCCGTCCTTCTCCGGGCGCAGGCGGCGATAGTTGATGGTCTCGGGCTTGGTCACCTCGCCGTAGGACCAGGAGCGAATCTCTTCGGGCGAGGCCAGGCTGACTCGCAGCGAAACGAAATTCTGAATCTCGGCCGAATCGTCCAGATACTTCATAAACCCCCTCCAATCCCCCTCGCGTTACCAGGGATAAACACAAACAAAGCGCTTGAGCCCCTGTCTCAGCGCTTGATGAAGATGGTCACAAGTTTACCGGTACCTGCTGGAAAGTGGAAGTATTATAAACTCTTTTGAGATTTTGTCAAGTTTGCGCGCGGAACGATCGTTTTTATGGCGGCGGCGAAGCCGCCGCCATAAAAACTCCGGTATGGAGCACCTTACGGCAGGACAACGCGGGCCCCCGGGGGCGGCGTATGCTCCCGAATCCACCCCTCAAACCACTCCCGGTCCAGGACCTGGATCAACAG
>JAPYWT010000428.1 GCA_028276215.1 Thermoflexus sp.
TGGCGGAGGTGATGGCCGCCGTGGGACTGGCCCAGAACCTGGCCGCCCTGCGGGCCCTGGCGACGGAGGGCATCCAGAAGGGGCACATGGCCCTGCACGCCCGGCAGGTCGCCATCGCCGCGGGGGCCGTCGGCGAGGAGATAGAGGAGGTCGCCCGGCGGATGGTCGCCGAGGGCGTCGTCCGCCCCGACCGGGCAGAGGAGATTCTGGGGAGAATCAGAAGAATCAGAGAATCAGCGATTCTTTGATTCTTCTGATTCTGTGATTCTTCTGATTCTTCTGATTCTGTGATTCTTCTGATTCTTCTGATTCTTCTGATTCTGTGATTCTTCTGATTCTTCTGATTCTTCTGATTCCGTGATTCCGACCATGGAGACCCGATTGCTGCGAACGGATAGACCTGTTGGCATCATTGGCTACGGGGCCTACATCCCCCGCTACCGGCTTCCGGCGGCGGAGGTGGCCCGCATCTGGACCGGCGGGGAGGGGGAGACCCCCGTCACCGAGAAGGCGGTGGCGGGGCCGGACGAGGACGTGGTCACCATTTCCATAGAGGCGGCCCGCAATGCCCTGGCGCGGGCGGGAAGTGTGGACCCCGCCCTCATCCGCGCCGTCTGGGTGGGGAGCGAGTCCCACCCGTACGCGGTCAAGCCGACCTCCACGATTCTCGCCGAGGCCATCGGGGCCACCCCCTACGTCCAGGCCGGGGACTGGGAGTTCGCCTGCAAGGCCGGGACGGAGGCGCTGCAGGCCGCGCTGGGTTTTGTCGGCTCCGGGATGGGCCGCTACGCGCTGGCCGTAGGCGCCGACACCGCCCAGGGCCGCCCCGGCGACGCGCTGGAGTACACCGCCGCCTCGGGCGGCGCGGCCTACCTGGTCGGCCCGGCGGAGGAGGCGCTGGCCGTCGTGGAGGGGAGCCTCTCCTATGTCACTGACACGCCGGACTTCTGGCGGCGGGCCTACCAGCACTACCCGTCGCACGGCGGGCGGTTTACCGGCGAGCCAGCCTACTTCAAGCACATCACCGAGGCGGCCCGCGCGCTGATGGAGGCGCTGGGGACCACCCCCGCCGACTACGACTACGCCGTCTTCCACCAACCCAACGTCAAGTTCCCGCAGACGGTCGCCCGGCAACTGGGGTTCAAACCGGAACAGATTCAGGCCGGCCTGCTGGCGGACCGAATCGGCAACACCTATGCAGGCTCCTCGCTGGTGGGGCTGACGGCGGTGCTGGACGGGGCCCGGCCCGGCCAGCGCATCCTGCTGGTCAGTTTCGGCTCCGGCGCCGGGTCGGATGCGGTCTCCCTGCGGACGACGGAGGCCATCCTGGAACGGCAGGGCCGGGCACCCGCTACCCAGGACTACATCGCCCGCCGCACCGTCATTGACTACGGCCTCTACGTCCGCTTTCGGGGCAAGTTGTTGATGTAAAACCACAAAGACACGAAGACACAAAGTTAAAAATTAACAATTAACAATTAAAAAATTAAAACACTTCGTGTCTTTGTGTCTTCGTGGTGAGGAATTCCGATGAGAGACGTCGCGATTATCGGCATCGGTCAGACCAAAGTCGGGGAGCACTGGGAGAAGGATTTGCGCCACCTGTCGCTGGAGGCGCTCCAGGCCGCGATGCGGGACGCCGGGGTGGAGCATGTGGACGCGCTCTACGTGGGCAACATGCTCAGCGGCGAACTGACCGGGCAGGAGCACATCGGGGCACTGGTGGCGGACTTCGCCGGGCTGCGGGGCGTGGAGGCGGTCAAGGTGGAGGCGGCCTGCGGGTCCGGCGCGGCCGCGCTCCGGCTGGGCTACGTCGCCGTCGCCGGGGGGCTGGCGGACGTCGTCCTGGTCGTCGGCGTGGAGAAGATGACGGACGCCACCGGCCCGGAGGCCACCGCCGCGCTGGCCATGGCCGCCGACGCCGACCACGAGGTCGCCCACGGCCTGACCTTCGTCGCCCTCAACGCGCTGCTGATGCGCCGGTATATGTACGAGTACGGCTACAAGAAAGAGGACTTCGCGCCCTTCACCATCAACGCGCACGCCAACGGGATGAACAACCCGTATGCGATGTTCCATATGAAAGTGACGCCGGAGGCGTACGCGAAGGCGCGGATGATTGCCGACCCCATCAACCTGCTGGACTCGTCGCCCGTGGCGGACGGCGCGGCGGCGGTGGTGCTGGCCCCCGCTGACTGGGTCCGGGGGAGCGGGAAGCCCGTCATCCGCATCGCGGCGTCGGCGGTGGCGACGGATACGGTGGCCATCCACGACCGGCGGGACCCGCTGGTGCTGGAAGCGGCAGCCCTCTCGGCCTGGCGGGCCTACCAGCAGGCCGACATCGGTCCAGAGGAGGTGGACCTCTTTGAACTCCACGACGCTTTCAGCATCATGGCCGCGCTGAGCCTGGAGGCCGCAGGGTTTGCCCGGCGCGGGGAGGGGGTCCGGCTGGCGCTGGACGGGGAAATCACGCTGCAGGGCCGCATCCCCATCGCCACCATGGGCGGCCTGAAGGCACGGGGGCATCCGGTCGGCGCGACGGGGGTCTATCAGGTCGTGGAGGTCGTCCAGCAACTGCGGGGCGAGGCGGGGGCCAACCAGGTCCCGGACGCGCGGGTCGGCATGGCCCAGAACATCGGCGGCAGTGGCGCAACCGTTATCACACACATTCTGATTCGTGAAACGTGAAACGTGAAAAGTGAAAAGTGAAACGTGAAGGAGGTAGAGATGGGTCTTCCCAGCAAGAACTGGCGGCTGCGAAATCAGCGGTACCGGCTGGTCGGGGAAATCTGTGAGAAGTGCGGGGCGGCGATTTTCCCGCCCCGGGACGTCTGTCCGGAGTGCGAGGCACCGGCCCAGACCCCCTACGTCTTCAGCGGGCGGGGGGAGGTCTATTCCTACAGCACGGTCTACCATCCCCCGGCGGGGTTTGAGAAGTATGTGCCCTACACCGTCGCACTGGTCCGGCTGGAAGAGGGGCCGATGCTGACGGCCCAACTGACCGATGTGGCGCCGGAGGAGGTGCACATCGGGATGCCGGTGGAGATGGTCACCCGGCAGATGCAGACA
>JAPYWT010000429.1 GCA_028276215.1 Thermoflexus sp.
CCTATGCCACTCATTTCTGTCCTCTGCCCCTACTGCGGCGCCGGTTGCCGGTTGGGGCTTCGGGTAGAGGACGGTCGGGCCGTCGGCGTGGAGTATCTGACCGACCACCCGGTCGCCCAGGGCGCCCTCTGCCCCAAGGGCAACGTCGCCCCCGAAATCATCCACCACCCTGACCGGTTGCACCGCCCCCTCGTCCGGGAGAACGGACGGTTCCGGGAAACGGACTGGGACGAAGCACTGGACCGGGTGGTCCGGGCCCTCTCCCGCATCCGCCAGGAGCACGGCCCGGACGCGCTGGGATTCCTGGCCTCCGCCAAAGCGACCAACGAGGAGAACTACCTTTTCCAGAAAATGGCCCGCCTCCTGGGCACGAACAACGTAGACCACTGCGCCCGTCTCTGTCACGCCCCGTCGGTGGTCGGGCTGAGCCGTGCCCTGGGCTCCGGCGCGATGACCAACCCCATCCCCGACCTGGCCAACTCCCGCTGTATCCTGATCATCGGCTCTAACTTCGCCGAGAACCACCCCGTCGTCTCCCGGTGGGTCTGGGAGGCGAAGGACCGGAGGGCCTTCGTCGTCGTCGCCGACCCCCGCTACACCCCCACGGCCCGCATGGCGGACCTCTACCTGCCCCTGCGGTCGGGGTCAGACGTGGCGCTCCTCAACGGCATGGCCGCCGCCGTTCTCCGGGAGGGTCTGGCGGACTACGATTTCATCGCCGCCCGGACGGAGGGGCTGGACGCACTGCGGGCCGTCCTGGAGGAGTACTCGCTGGAGAGGACGGCGGCGGTCACGGGCCTGCCCCCCGGTGACATCCTCCGCGCGGCCCGGGCCTACGCCCGTTCCCCCGCTTCGGCCATTGTCTACTGCATGGGCGTCACCCAGCACACGGTGGGAACGGACAACGTCCTGGCCTGCGCCAACCTGGCCCTGCTCTGTGGACAGGTCGGGCGGCCCGGCGCGGGCATCTTCCCCCTGCGGGGCCAGAACAACGTTCAGGGCGCCTCCGATATGGGCGCACTGACGGAACTCCTCCCCGGCTACGTCCCCGTCGCCAGCGAGGAAGGGCGCCGACGCCTGGCCCGTCTGTGGGGACGGGAGGACCTGCCGGAAGCCCCCGGCCTGAGCGTGGTGGAACTGATGGAGGCGGCACTGGAGGGCCGGGTGCGCGCGATGGTCGTGATGGGGGAGAACCCCGTCGTTTCCGACCCGGCGACCGGAGACACGGTGCGGGCGCTGCAGGGGCTGGAGTTTCTGGTTGTCCAGGACCTCTTTCTGACCGAGACGGCCCGCCTGGCCCACGTCGTGCTCCCGGCGGCCTGCTGGGCCGAGAAGGCGGGGAGTTACACCAACACCGAGCGCCGGGTCCAGTGGTCGCCGAAGGCGCTGGAGCCGCCCGGGGAGGCCCGCGCCGACCTGGCCATTATCGGCGAACTGGGGAGACGGTTGGGGCTCTGGGAGCGCGCGCCCGGCCCGGAGGAGGTCCTGGCCGAAATCAACCGCGTCGTCCCGGCCTACGGGGGCATCACGCCCCGGCGGCTCACCGGCACGCCGGAGGGGATTTTCTGGCCCTGCCCCGACCCCACCCACCCGGGGACGCCCATTCTGCACCGGGAACGGTTCAACACCCCCAGCGGTCGGGGACGGTTCTTCCCGGTCGTGCACCGGCCCCCGCCCGAGGCGCCCGACGCCTGTTTCCCCCTCTGGATGACGACCGGGCGGGTAGTTGTTCACTACAATTCGGGCTCCCTGAGCCGTCGGCTGCCGGAACTGGCCGCCTACGCCCCCGGAGTCTGGGTCGCCGTGCATCCGCAGGACGCGGAACGGCTGGGGATTCGGGACGGGGAGACGGTACGGGTGCGCTCCCTGCGGGGGGAGGTAGAGGCCCGGGTCCAGGTCAGCGACCGGGTGCGGCCGGGGCTGGTCTTCCTGCCCTTCCACTTCCCCGGAGTGAACGCACTGACCCTGAAGGAACTGGACCGGGATGCCCGCATTCCGTCCTACAAAGTGGCCGCCTGCACCCTGGAGCGGGTGGCCGCGCCCGCTGGGGAGGGGTGAACGATGGGCCGGGAAATCCTTCTCCGTCCGGAACGGTGTATTCTCTGCTACGCCTGTGAGGTGGCCTGCGCGCGGGAGCACGGCGGTCGGGGGAACGTGTGGGTGGTCCCGGCCGATGGGGGCGGCGTCCCGGTGCTCTGTCGTCACTGTGAGAACGCCCCCTGTGTCGCGGTCTGCCATACCGGGGCGCTGGTGCGGGACGGGAACCAGGTCCGGCTGCTGGCGGAGCGGTGCACGGGCTGCGAACTCTGCCTCTGGGCCTGCCCCTTCGGGGCAGTGGGGCTGGACCTGGGGGAGAAGCGGGCCTACAAGTGTGACCGCTGCCCGCATCGGGAAGAGCCAGCCTGCACGCTAACCTGCCCCAGCGGGGCGCTGGTCTACCGCTGCGTCGCCGACTTTTCCGCCTGGCGGCGGGCGGTGGCGGGACAGGAGTGGGCCGTCAGCCTGGAAAGGAGGGGGCTATGAGGGGGCTGATCGTCAACCCGGACCTGTGCTTCGGATGCCGGGCCTGCTCGTCGGTCTGCCCGGCCCACCTGATTGCCCTGCGGGATGAGGACGGTCGCCGCTTTCTGCGCTTCCCCGGCGTCTGCGATGAGGACTGTTCCCGCTGCCAGGAGGTCTGCCCGCCGGGCGCGATCACGTTGGAGGAAGTCGCCGGGGCACCGGAGGCGGTGGAACTGGAATTCGTCCTGCGGCGCTGTACGGTCTGCGGGCGCGCCTTCGCGCCGGAGAAGGCGCTGGAGGCCCTGCGGCCCCGGGTCCGGGAAGCGGTAGGGGGCGGAGAACTCCCCTGGTGGGACCTCTGTCCCTCTTGCCGACGCGGGGTTCTGGCAGGCAGCGTCGCACAGGCTGCCAGCCCGCTGGCAGCGGGCTGATTGCGGTCTGGCCAATTCAAAGTAAAATAGGGGTTTGACGCAGCGGCCGAAGGCCGCTATGTCAAACCCCGTCTTTTTTATTCAATCGCATCCCGCCCGTTGGGTTTTCCCCTCTTATCCCCATTGCT
>JAPYWT010000430.1 GCA_028276215.1 Thermoflexus sp.
CACCGCCGCTGATTTTTGTGGACGTGTGGGCGAACCAGTGGGAAATGGTTCCCATCCGCAAGGGGGACGGCCGCTGCCCGGCCTGCGACGAGGGGCGGCTGGATTTCCTGACCGCGCGGGAGACGGACCGGGTGGTGGAACTCTGCGGGGAAGGGGCCTTCCAGATTACCCCATCCGGGGACGGCCGTATCCCGCTGGTCCAACTGGCCGACCGTCTGCGGCGAGTGGGGGAAGTCTTCCAGAACGAGTACCTGCTCCGGTTCCGGACCGCTCCCTACGAGGTCACCGTCTTCGCCGACGGGCGGGCTCTGGTGAAGGGCGCGGCGGACGAGGCAGAAGCGAAGGGGGTCTATGCGAAATACGTGGGTACCTGAGGGAATTCGCCGCATTGTGGAGCGGATACGGGAGGACATCCAGGCCGCGCTGGAAAACGACCCCGCGGCCCGGTCGGCCTGGGAGGTGGTGCTCTGCTACCCGGGGGTCCACGCCCTCTGGCTGCATCGGGTGGCCCACTTCCTCTGGCAGCGACGCCGCTACCTGCTGGCCCGTCTGGTCTCCCACCTGAATCGGGCGCTGACGGGGGTGGAGATTCACCCCGGCGCGCGCATTGGGCGACGGGTCTTCATTGACCACGGGATGGGCGTGGTCATCGGCGAGACGGCGGAGGTGGGGGACGACGTCATCCTGTACCAGGGGGTGGTGCTGGGCGGGACCAGTCGTCAGAAGGCCAAACGGCATCCCACCGTCTGCCGGGGGGTTGTCATCGGTGCGGGGGCCATCCTGCTGGGGCCCATCACGGTGGGGGAGTACGCCCGCATCGGGGCGGGGTCGGTGGTGGTGCGGTCGGTGCCGGCCCACGCGACGGTGGTGGGGGTACCGGCGCATGTGGCCCGGCTGGGCAACGGGGCCCGCCCGGAGACGGCCCTGGAGCATCACCGCATCACGGACCCGCTGGAGGGAGCGCTGGAAGAACTGAGCCACCGCTTCCTGGAACTGGAGGAGCGGGTCACTCAACTGGAGCGGTGGATCAGAGGCGAAGGGGCTTGCGCGGAAGAGGGCGAACGGTTGCCCTTTCTTCTGGTAGAAGAGCCCGATGGAAAATAAGGAGGTGCAAAATGAAGGCGGATGCTATCTTCACGGCGGTCAATCAAGGGAAGGCGCTGGAGGCGCTGGAACTCTGCTTCCAGGACGCCGATGACGACATTGAGGAGAAGCGGTTCTGCTGCTTCCTGGCGGACCGGCTGGGGGTCTCTCCGGAGGACGAACGGCTGCCGGAGGCGTTACGGGAGCGGCTTTCCATTTGTCCGGTGGTGCTCCCGCGGTAGCGCCGACGGAATCCAGATTGTCCTTGCCGCCCCGTGCTGTGAATTCCGGCCCAGGCCGTACTGTCGCCGGGTCGTAAACGACCCGGCTTAGAGGGAAAGGGCGCTGAAGCGCTCCTGATAGCGCGCGGCGCTTTCCCCCGGCCTGACGGGCGCTTGAGCGCCCGGGTACGTGAGCCAGGCCGTTGACGGCCTGGGGAGGGGGGAATTCTTGATGTGTCTGCGGGCGGCAGAGGGGATTTTGCGCGCCCTCCCAATGAGGCGGCGCTGTGGCGGTTGTGGTGCAGGTGGCGCAGAATTCATCTGCCCCTCCCCGCCAGATGGCGCTCCCGTCCGCCCCTTGTTTGGGGTATGATAGAGGCAAGAAGATAACCCTACTGGAGGTGTTTCATGAAAGCAGGATTGTGGATCGGCATCGGCGTTGGAATTGCTTTGACGCTGGTCGTGGTGGGCCTGGTGGTGGGCGGAATGCTCATCAATCGCCAGGTGTGGGCTGGCGTACCAGCCGTCACCCCTCAGGTGGGCGGCAGGTGGGGGGGGCCCGGCTGGCCCGGGTGCGGGATGGGCTACCGCTGGGGGGCAGTGCCGGGAACGGTCACCCCTCAGCCAGGTGCTATCGGAACCCCGCCCGGCATATCGGGGTGTCCGGGAATGGGCTGGGGCAGCGGATGGGGCCTGGGCACTGTTCCCACCTCCACGTTGACCCTGGAAGACGCGCGCCGGGCGGTGGAGCAGTATATCGCGGGCCTGGGCTTCTCCAACCTGGAAATCGCGGAAGTCATGGAGTTTGAGAACAACTTCTACGCCATTGTCCGGGAAACCGATACCGGCATCGGGGCGATGGAACTGCTGGTGGATAAATGGACCGGGGTTGTGGGCCCGGAGATGGGGCCGAATATGATGTGGAACGGCAAGTACGGGATGCACCGTGGGGGATGGATGATGGGCGGCGGCGCGGCGATCACCAATACGATCCCGCCCGAAGAGGCGGCGCAGATTGCCCAGCGCTGGCTGGACGCCTACCGCCCTGGAGTGACGGTTGAGGACGTGGACCCCTTCTACGGCTACTACACCATCCACACCCTTCGGGACGGCAAGATAGAGGGAATGCTCAGCGTCCACGGCACCACGGGCCAGGTCTGGTATCACACCTGGCATGGGGGATTCATCCGGGAAGAGGAGTAGGTGCGGCCTGTGGGATGAGATGCGGATGAGGGCAGCGGCGGCCGAAGGCCGTCGCTGCCTTTTTCTCCCCTACTTCCGCGCCTCCGCCTCCAGCCCCGCCCGGTCCAGCAGGACAATCCGGTGCCGCTCCATCCGCAGCAGCCCGGCGTCGGCGAAGGCGCGCAGCGTCCGCGCCACCACCTCCCGCACCGTGCCGATCTGAGCGGCAATCTCCTCCTGCGTCCAGCGGTGAATCACCGTGCTTTCTCTCCCCCCTTCGGCGTGCTCCAGCAGGAAGCGCGCCAGTCGCCCCCGCACTGTTCTCAAAGAGAGGTCCTCCACCAGAGCGGTCAGGTGGTCCAGCCGACGGGCAAAGTCCTCCAGCAGCGCCCGCGCCAGTTCCGGGCACTCTCCCACCAGGCGGAGAAAGTCCGGGACCGAAATGGCGTAAAGGACCAGTGGGGTCACGGCCTGGACGGTGGCGTGGTTGACCTTCCGGGGAAGGAAAGGGGGGACCGTGTTGAACGCGTTGCCCGGTCTCAGCCAGGCCAGGACCTGC
>JAPYWT010000431.1 GCA_028276215.1 Thermoflexus sp.
ATCTCCGCCGGGGCCGGTGCCTCCGGCGCCCTCACCTCCGGCGGCGCGACCTCCCGCAGCCACTCCGGTATCTCCGCCGGGGCCGGCGCCTCGGGCACTTCCGGCGCGGCTTCCTCCGGCATCAGCCAGGCCGGTACGGCAATCCCCTCTTCCTCCACCACAGCAGGAGCACCCTCCTCCCCCAGGCCGATTTCCTCCAGCCACGCCGGAATCTCTATCTGAATCTCCGCCGCCCGTTCCAGGTCCACCAGTGCCCGTTCTTCAGGGACAGCAACTCCAACCCCCGGACGCGCGACCGGGACCTCTGGAACACCGTACTCCAGAAACGGCAATCGTACTTCGCGGGGCGAAAGGGGCGAAGCGTCCCCCAGAATCTCCACGGCCCGCGCGTTCTCCGGGTCCACCGCCTCCGCCCGACGCAGGTGCACCTGTGCTTCCTCCCGACCGCTGCGGGTCCAGATTTCCCCCAGAATCAAGTTGGCTTTCAGGCAGTATGGCAACTCGTCCAGCACCCGCAGACAGACATCCTCTGCCTGAACCCGCTGACCGTCGTTCCAGAGCGCCTCGGCCAGTGCGACCCTCAGGTCCACCCGTTCCGGTTCCTCTGCGAGCAGGGAGCGGAATGTCTCCACCGCACGGGAAAAGAGCCCTCCCCGCGCATACAGGCGGGCCAGCGCGCCGCGGGTCAGCATCACCCGGGGCGGAACCACTCCGTCCCTTCGGCCGTAGAGGCGCCGCAGTTCCTCTTGAATCACATCGTTCTCCGGGGCCAGTTCAAAGGCCCGCTCCATGTGCCAGATAGCCCGTTGCAGGTCTCCCCGCCGGTCGTGGATGACGCTCATCCCCACCCGGGCGACGAAATCCTCCGGGTCACCGCTGAGCACCCGCAGAAACATCTCCTCCGCCGCGTCATCCTGACCGGTCTCCAGCAAAATTTTGCCCAGAAGACGGTAGGCCAGCAGGAACTTGGGATGGTGTTGCAGGATGTGCCGGAGATGGGCAATGGCTTCATCGTACTGTCCCTTCTCCACCATCCCGTCCACCTGCTGGATGTATTCCTGGAGACGAACTTCGGCCATCTTTCACCCCCTGACTGCAGACAAAACCGCCAGGCCTCTGGTGACCAGCAGGAGTTACTCCGAACGTGCCAGGCACTTTCAGAAGTGCCTGGCACGTTCTTCTTGGCTACCAGTAGGTCCGGCGCGCGCCGAGCGCCCGGGCCCCCAACCCGACCACCAGGCCGGCCAGGAAGCCGCCGATGTGGGCAAACCATGCGACGCCGCCGGTCGCCATTGTCGCCGCGCCCAGACTCAGGACGCCGTTGAACAACTGGATGACGAACCAGAAGCCCAGGACGATCAGTGCGGGCAGGCGCGCGATGCGCATCATATAGAACCCGGGGACCAGGACCCGTACCGGAGCAGTGGGATACAGAACCAGGTAGACCGCCAGCACCCCGGCGATGGCCCCACTGGCCCCCACGCCGGGGACTGTAGAAGACGGCGCAACCATCACCTGAGCCAGGCCCGCCACAATCCCGGCCGCCAGGTAGAAGAGCAAATAGCCCAGCCGCCCCAGCGCGTCCTCAACATTATCACCGAAAATCCACAGGTAGATCATGTTCCCGATCAGGTGCATCCACCCCCCGTGCAGGAACATAGAGGTGAGCAGCGTGATCGGCGCCCAGGGGTAGCGGTCCGGGTGGGTGATGAACGCAGGCACCGCGCCCCACATCATAAAGAACCGGTCCAGGTCCGACCCCACAGATAACTCCACGAAGAAGGCCAGAACGTTGACGGCGATCAGCCCCCAGGTCACCATTGGGACCCGACGGCTGGGTAGTTCGTCACTGATCGGAATCATCTCCCCTCCTTATCGGCGACGGTCGGAGGGTCGCCAGTACGCCCGCTGTACCGCCCGCGCCTCAGAGACGGTCACGATGGCCTGGGGGTCCGTCTCCTCCGCCACTTTCAGGACCGTCGGCAGACTCCGGCGGGGCACAAAGACGTCCACGATGCTCACGGAGCCCGTCCGTCCCCGCCCTTCCATCTGGGTGACGCCGAATCCGGCCGCCCGCAGGGCCGCCGCGATCGCGTCCCCGCTTTCCGTGGAGATAATCCGCACCTCCGAGAAGCCCAGCGCCATCCGCTCTTCCAGCAGCATCCCCACCCACGTGCCGACGCCGAAGCCGATCACGTAGGCCGCGACGTTCACCACGTTCCGCAAATTGGTCACCACCTGGGCAATCGCCACGACGTAGATCAGCGTGCTGAGGCTGCCGGTGAGGACCGCCAGCAGTTTGCGGCTCTGCACCGTCAAAATGGTGGCAACCGTGCTGAGCGAGATGCCGATGACCCGCAGGACGAAGATGAGCAACGCCTGGAGGACGGTCTCCATCGGCCTAATCCTCCTTCACCAGCGCCGAGAGAATCACCGAGACGATGCTGACAATCAGCGCCCCCCAGAAGGCGGGCCAGAATCCGTCCACATAGAAGCCGATGCCCAGCCAGTTGGCGATGCGGGCCGAGAGCCAGAAGGTAAAGCCGTTGATGACCAGGGTGAAGAGGCCCAGAGTGAGCAGAATCAGGGGGCAGGTGAGGATTTTGAGCACCGGCCGCACCAGGGCGTTGACCAGCCCCAGGATAACGGCCATCACCGCATAGGCCACCCACGCCGTGCCGGAGACCCGAATCCCCGGCACAATCAGCGCGGCCACAAAGATTGCCAGCGCCGCAATCACCCAGCGTACCAGCAGTTTGGTCATTTTGATCCTCCGAACGGTATGCCACTCACCTGTGTCATTGCGAGCCGCTGAAGGCGGCGAAGCAATCTCCAGACCGATCAGGGGATTGCTTCGGCGGCTGCTGCCGCCTCGCAATGACCAATGAGCAATTGCAATTATACGCCAAAATAGGAGAAAGGCAAAGCCCGTCGCCCGGACGTAAACGTCCGGGCTCATCATACGAAGCCCTTCGGGCTATTTTTAGCCCCCGAAGGGGGCTTTGCTGTGTCAAGTCTCTTAAAATCGTACCGGGGGCAG
>JAPYWT010000432.1 GCA_028276215.1 Thermoflexus sp.
CAGGGCAGCCTCCGCACGCCCAGACCGAGGCCTGGCCTGGCTGGGCATTTGTTAGAGCATTGATAAGCCCTGCCCCATTTTCAGACCTTATTGACAAGCCGGAAGAGATATGGCATAATAAGCATAACTTCAATGTAGGGCAACTGTTCGCAGTTGCCCTGCCTGATCCCCCAACCGCAGGCCCCAAAAAGGTCACCAGGAGGACAAATGCGGGCCATAGACATCATTGAGAAAAAGCGGGATGGCCTTGAACTGACCGCTGAGGAGATAGATTTCTTCATCCAGGGCTACACCCGGGGAGACATCCCCGATTATCAGGCCGCCGCCTGGCTGATGGCGGTCTACCTGCGCGGGATGAGCGAGCGGGAGACCCGCGACCTGACCCTGGCGATGGCCCGCTCCGGAGAAATGCTGGATTTGAGCGACGTGGCCCCTGTGGTAGCCGACAAGCACTCCAGCGGCGGCATCGGCGATAAAGTCACCCTGGTGGTTGCCCCCATCGTCGCGGCATGTGGTGTGCCTGTGGGCAAGATGACCGGACGGGGCCTGGGCTTCACCGGCGGCACGGTGGACAAACTGGAATCCATCCCCGGCTTCCGTACCGATCTCTCCCCTCAGGAGTTCAAAGCCCAACTGGCCCGCATCGGCATCGTCATCACCGGCCAGTCGGAAAATCTGGCCCCCGCCGACCGCAAACTCTACGCACTCCGGGACGTCACCGGGACGGTCTCCTCTCTGCCGCTGATTGTCAGTTCCATCATGAGCAAAAAACTGGCCGGTGGCGCGACGGCCATTCTGCTGGATGTGAAAGTCGGCAGCGGGGCGTTCATGAAGACGGTGGACGAGGCCACTCGCCTGGCTGAGGCGATGGTCCGCCTGGGTCGGGAACTGGGCCGTCGGGTCGGCGCGCTCGTCTCCGATATGAACCAGCCCCTGGGATGGACCGTGGGGAACGCTCTGGAAGTCCAGGAGGCCATCAATGTTCTTCACGAGGATGGGCCACCGGACCTGCGGGAGCACTGTCTGGTCGTCGCTGCGGAGATGCTGGCGCTGGCGGGCCGGGTCGCCGACTCCACCGAAGGGGTGGAACTGGCCGCCCAGGCCATCGCCGATGGCAGCGCATGGCGCAAATTCCGCGCCCTGATCGCCGCCCAGGGTGGGGATGTCCGTTTCGTGGACGAGCCCGACCGGTTGCCCCGCGCCCCCATTGTAGAACCCATCCCCGCCCCGACCGACGGGTACCTCCAGAAAGTGGACGCCGCGCAGGTCGGGATGGCCGTGGTGGACCTGGGTGGCGGTCGGGAGAAGAAAGAGGACCCCATAGACCACTCCGTCGGGGTCATCGTCCACTACAAGGTCGGCGACCGGGTCCAGAAAGGGACTCCCCTGTGCACCATCCACGCCAGCGACCGGGTCCGGCTGGAACGGGCAAAAGTTCGCCTCCTCCAGGCCCACACCATCGGGCCGGAGCCCGTCCCTCCCCTGCCGTTGTTCTACAAGAAAATCGCGCAATAAGGAGTCAGAATGCCGGCTGCATCTCCTCCGCCTGCCAATCCGATGAGCGCACTCCTGGAAGAGTGCCGGAAAGAGTACCAGCAGGTCCAGAGCGAACTGAAAGAAGTGGACATGCTGATCCAACAGACGGCCAGCGAGGTGGACCGTCTGGCTCAGCGCAGCACCCAGGCCGCCAACCACCTCCAGCAGGTGGAAGCGCATTTTGACACCATCCCCCGCCAGGATATTCGCGAAGCGTACCAGGCACTGGTGGAGACCCAGCAGCGCCTGTTCACCATGCGGGGGCAACTGGAGAAACTCCAATCCGACCAGCGCCACCTCCAGCAATACGCCCGCCTTCTGCAACGAGTCCTGGAATCCTGCCAGGAAGGGGCCGTGCCTCAGGAACGGGTTCAGCCTGCGGCCGAGGGGGTCCCCGCGGTCGTGCGGGCCATTGAGGCCCAGGAGCGGGAGCGCCAGATTCTGGCCCGCCAGATGCACGACGGCCCGGCCCAGGCGCTGACCAACCTGGTCCTCCAGGCCGAAATCTGCGAACGGTTGTTTGAGAGCAACCCGGAGCAGGCCCGCGCGGAACTGGCGAACCTGAAGGCTGCCGTCGTGGCGACCTTCCAGAAAGTACGGACCTTCATCTCCAACCTGCGCCCGATGATGCTGGACGACCTGGGGCTGGTCCCCACGCTGCGACGGCACATTGAGGACATCGGGGAAGGGGAAGGATTCCGGGTGAACCTGACCATCACCGGGCGGGAGCGCCGGTTTGCCCCCTACAAAGAGGTGACCGTCTTCCGGGTGATTCAGGAACTCCTGACCAACGCCCGGGATGTTTCCTACGCGACGCGCGCTCAGGTCAATGTAGACATCGGAGAGGACCGGATTCTGGTCTCCGTAGAGGATGACGGCAGCGGCTTTGAGATGAGCGAACTGGGCCGGGGAGGCACTGTGGCTGAACGAATGGGGCTGGACACTCTGCGGGAGCGGGTGGAGATGCTGGGGGGACGGTTCCAGATAGAAAGCACCCCTGGCAGAGGCACCCGCGCGCTCTTTGAACTTCCCCTACCATGAGGATCCCAACCAGGGCTCTCCCTGTGAATCGTATCGTTGCTCCCAATATCACTGAAAGGGGAAGCCATGGCCCGCAAACTGCGCGTCCTGGTGGTGGATGACCAATCAGAGATGCTGGAAATGTTGAAACTTATTCTGACGGCCGCCGGCTTTGAGGTGATACCGGCCATGGATGGACCCTCCGGGCTCCGCTGCGCGTATCAGCACCATCCGGATGCCATCCTGCTGGACGTCATGATGCCGGGGATGGACGGGTTTGAGGTCTGCCGTCGGATGAGAGACCTGACGGAAGTGCCCATTATCTTTGTCACGGCCAAAGCAAACATTGAGGACATTGTAGCCGGTTTCGCCGCAGGAGCGGATGACTATCTGGTCAAACCCTTTCACCAGGTTGAACTGGTCACCCGCCTGACCGCTGCTCTGCGGCGGTCGGTGGAGCGCAGCGGTGAGAAAGAACATG
>JAPYWT010000433.1 GCA_028276215.1 Thermoflexus sp.
CCATCACCGACGTCGCCCGCATCATCACCGCCACCGCCGTCCCCCTGAGCACCACCGTCCCCAACAACGACTCCGGCTGGGGCCGCGTGGACGCCTTCGCCGCCGTCTCCCTTCTCATGAACGCCGGGGTGGTTCAGGGGACGGTCACCCGCGCGGGGGACGGGGCCCCCATCCCGGACGCGACCGTCTCCGCCAGTCCGCACGGCGGTGGCGGCGGGGGCTCGGCGACGACCGACGCGTCCGGCCGATACGTTCTCTCCCTGGCCCCCGGCCCGTACGACCTGACCGCCCGCGCCTTCGGCTACGCGCCGGCCGTCCGCTACGGCGTCGTCATCACCACCGGCGCCGTCGTGACCGCCGACTTCGCCCTGACCGCCCTCCCCACCGGCACCCTGCAGGTCCGGGTGGCCGACGGGGCCACCGGCGCCCCCCTCACCGCCACCATCGCCGTCCTGGATACTCCCCTAACGGCGACAGGCTCTCTGGTGACCTTCACCCTCCCCGCCGGGGACTACACCGTCCGGGCCCGCGCGCTGGGGCGCTATGTGGTCACCGCCACCGCGTCGGTCTCCGTCGGGCAGGTGGCCGTCGTCACCCTGACCCTCCCCCCGGCGCCGTCCATCCTGCTGGTGGACTCCGGGGCCTGGTACTACGGGAGCCAGATTGCCTACTACCGCCAGGCGCTGGACGACCTGGCCCTGGCCTACGACGAGTGGACCGTCCGCCACCCGCCCGACGACACCCCCACCGCCGACCTCCTGGCCCCCTACGACGTCGTCATCTGGAGCGCGCCCGATGACGCGCCGGGCTACATCGGCGCGCAGGACGCCATTACCACCTACCTCTCGGCGGGGGGACGGCTGCTCCTGAGCGGACAGGACGTGGGCTTTCTGGACGCCGGGATGCCCTACTATACGAAGTACCTGAAAGCGCGACTGGTGGAGGATAGCAGCAACCTCTGGACGCTGGAAGGGCTCCCCGGCGGCCCCTTCGCGGGTCTGACGATGACCATTGCCGGGCCCGGCGGGGCCAATAACCAGTACTACCCCGACGTCGTCGCCCCCGCCGACCCGGACGCGGCGGCCCCCGTCCTGGCCTACGCGGCCTGCGACAGGGCCCGCAGCGAATCGGAGTGCCTTCCCGACCCAACAACCGCCGGGGGCGGATGCCCGCTGAACGGCTACGCCGCCCTGGCCGTCGGCACCTGTCTGGACTACCGGGCCCTCTACCTCTCCTTCGGCTTTGAGGCCATTACCGACCGGGAGACCCGCCGGGAGGTGATGCACCGCGCGCTGGACTGGCTCACCGCCCCCACCCCCGACGTGGGCCTGGAATTGCGGCCCCAACTCCACACCGCCATCGGCCCGCCCGGCACCGTCGTCACCCACGAACTGCGGGTCCGCAACACCGGGCGCGGCGGTATCCCCGACGTCGTCGTCCCGACGGTGGAGGGGGCGGACTGGCCCACCCGCCTGAGCGCGCCGTACCTGATCGTCCCGTCCTGCACGTCCGCCACGCTGACCGTCAGCGTCACCGTCCCGGCGACGGCGACCTGGGACGCCCGCGACGTCCTCACCCTGACCCTCCGCTCCGTCCTCTCCCCGTCCCTGAGTGCGACCGTTGTCCTGACCAGCAAGGCCCCGGCGCCGGTCCTTCTGGTGGACGACGACCGCTGGTACGAACAGGCCCCGAAGTACCGCGCGGCAATGGAAGCCGTCGGCATCCCCTACGACCTCTGGGAGACCCACGCGGCGCTGGGGAGCGGCGGACCGGGCGGCCCGCCGACCGAATTCTTGCGCTGGTACCCCGTTGTCGTCTGGTGGACGGGGTACGACTGGTACGAGCCGGTGACGGCGGACGAGGAGCGGGCGCTGGTGGCGTACCTGGAGAGCGGCGGGCGCCTCTTCCTGACCGCGCAGGATTTCCTTTATTACCACGCCGGAGGGCCCCTGCAACCCTACCTGGGCGTCCTCACCTACACGGAGGACGTCACCCCGACCGTCGCGGCCGTCGTCCCGGAGAATCCCGTCGGGCTGGAGGAGGCCTGCGGCGCAGGCCGCCCGGCCTGCGTCCTCCCGTTGACGTACCCCTACCGCAACTGGTCGGACGGGCTGGTTCCATCGCCGGGGACGGCGGTTGTCCTGCGCGACGGGGCCCGGCGGGCCATCGCCCTGGCCCGGCGCGCGGGGGCAGGGGCCAACCCCACCCCGACAAGGGCGGCCGTCTTCTTCTCCTTCCCCTGGGAGACATTGCCGGAGGAGGCGCGGCCGGAGGTGATGCGGCAGGTGGTGGGGTACCTCTCGTGGCTGGGGGGTTCGGCCCTCAGGGCGGACCGGGGCGCGGCGGCCCCCGGGGCGACCGTCACCTACACCCTGCATCTGGTCAACGACGGCCCGGCCGCGGTGACCGCGGCCGTCTCCAACACCTTTCCGGCGGACCTGCAGAGCGCGCCGGCGCTGATCTGGCGGGGAGTCCTGGCCCCCGGCGCGTCCCTGACCTTCACCTACCCGGCCACGCTGACGGCCGGATTGCCGCCCGGGACCGTCGTTCCCCACACGGTTCGGATCGCGCTGGAGGAGCAGGGCATCGTCTTCTCCCGGACGGCGGTGGTGCGGGTGGGCGCGCCGGACCTGGGGCCGTCGGCGCTGGAGTGTGGGCCGTCTCCGGCGGAGCCCGGGACGGCGGTGGCCTGCACGCTGCGGCTGGAGAACGGGGGCCCGGCGGATGCCCCCTCGGCGACGGCGGAGGTCACGGGCACGCTGTTTGCGGACGTGCCAGGCACTTTAGAAGTGCCTGGCACGTTGATCCCAGCGGGAGGCGCGGTCACCCGGACCCAGGTGGTCACCCCGCCGGTGGGGATTGGGTATGCGGTCGCGTTTCTGGAGGACGGGGCCGGCGGCCAGTGGGAACGGCCGACGTGGGTGGAGGTGCGGCCGTGGCGGGCATATCTGCCGGTGGTGCTGAAGGCTTGTGAAAACTGAATAGATGTGGTAAAACAAAGGGCGATTCTGGCCCTCACCCCTCCCCCCGGCCCCG
>JAPYWT010000434.1 GCA_028276215.1 Thermoflexus sp.
TCCCCGCCGCTCAGGCGGGCCGCCTCGGTCCCGACGACAGTGTTCCACCCCTCCGGCAGGGAACGGACCACGTCGTCCAGGGCGGCCGCCCGGCAGGCCCGCTCCAGTTCCTCAGGGGTGGCCTCCGGACGGGCCAGGCGCAGGTTGGCCTCCAGCGTGTCGTGGAAAATGTACGGCTGCTGGGAGACCCAGGCGACCTGCTCCAGCGGCGGGGGCCCGTCCACCACTGTGCCGTCCACGTATTCGGTCCGGATGCGTCCTTCCGTGGGAGTCAGGAAGCCCAGGATGAGCCCGACCAGCGTGCTCTTCCCCGCGCCGCTGGGGCCGACCAGGGCCACCCGTTCCCCACGCTCCAGGCGCAGGTTGACGTGTTGCAGCGCAGGGCGGGACCCGCCGGGGTAAGTGTAGGAGACGTCCTCCAGGACGATGGCCCGGATGGGGACATTTCGGGCCTCACGATGAACGGGTGCACAACGGGGCGCTTCGTCCAGGATGGCGAAAATCCGCTCCGCCGCGCTGACCCCCGACATCCCGGCGTGGAAGCGCAGGCCCAGCATCCGGAAAGGGATGTAGAACTCCGGCGCCAGAATCAGCATGAAGAAGGCCGCCGGGAAAGTCAGCCGTCCGTAGAGCAGTCGCAGGCCCACCTCTACGGCGATGATAGCCGTGCTGATGGTCGCCAGCAACTCCAGGGCGAAGGCGGAAAGGAACGTAAAGCGCAGCACGCTCAGGGTGGCCCGGCGGTACTTGTCGCTCACCCGGGCGACAGTCCGGGCGTGCTCTCGGGACTGGCCCAGCAACTTGAGCGTCGTCAGCCCGTAGAGGGTGTCCAGGAGTTGGGCCGAGAGTTGCCCCAGCATCCGGTACTGGCGGCGGGTGGCGAACTCCGCCCCCTTGCCGATGAGGACCATAAAGAGGGGAATCATCGGCACGGTCAGCAGCATCACCGCGCCCGAAGGCCAGTCCTGGGGGAAGACGAAGAGGAGGATGGTGAGGGGGACCAGGGCGGTGACGAGGACCTGGGGGAGGAACTGGGAGAAGTAGGGGTCCAGCGCCTCCACCCCTTCCACGGCGGCAGCCGTCAGTTCCCCGGCGCGCTGTCCCCGGACGTAGAGGGGACCCAGGGCCTGGATGTGGGCAAAGAGCCGACGGCGCAGGTCGCTCTTCACCCGGACGGCAATGGCCCGTGCGCCGATTTCGTGCAGGCCGCCTACCGCCGAACGGGCCAGGATGACCCCCAAAAGCAGCCAGAGACGGGGCCATTCCTGAGAGAGATTGTGCCCCCTCAGGAACGCCCCGTCCACCACCCGGCTGAGCAGCACCGCCTGGAGGATGGTCAACAGGGCGCTGGCCCACAGGGTGCCAACGGCGAAGAGGAAGAGCGGGCCGGTCCCGCGGGCCAGCGCGATCAGCCGTCGGTGCATCCGATCAGTACACCAGTTTCTTCCCCGTCACCCGATCGCTGAAGACCTTGTATGTCCAGGCCAGGTAGGCCAGGACGATGGGCACGAAGATGACCGCGATGATGGTCATCACTTTCAGGGTGTAGGGGGAAGAGGAGGCGTTGTAGATGGTGAGGCTGTAGGCCGGGTCCAGCGTGGAGATGAGGATGCGCGGATAGAGGCCGGCGAAGACCATCACCGTGGCGAAGACCAGGGTGAGACTGCCCATCACGAAGGCCCAGCCGTGCCGCCCCTGCCGGACGAAGTACCCCACCAGTAGGAGGGCAATGGCGGCCAGGATGGCGGGAATGAGGCCGTTGATGCCGGGCTTGGTGAGGATGTCGGTGGCGAAGAAGGCCCAGACGACGAAGATGACGGTCACGATGACGGCGGCGATCCAGGCCTTGAAGGCCACCGCTTTGGCTCGCTTCTCCACCTCCCCGGTCGTGCGCAGGGCCAGGAAGTTGGCCCCGTGCATCGTGAAGAGGGCCACGAAGGTGAGCCCTCCCCACAGCGCGAAGGGATTGAGCAGGGGAAGCAGGCCGCCCCAATAGGTCATCTTCGCGTCAATGGCCAGGCCACGCATCAGGTTGCCCACCACCGCACCCCAGAGGACCGCTGGGACCAGTGAGCCCACGAAGAGGAGCCAGTCCCAGGTGTTGCGCCATTTGGGGTCCGGCGATTTGCTGCGGAACTCAAACCCCACGCCCCGCAGGATCAACCCCACCAGCATCAGGATCAGGGCCAGGTAGGCCCCGCTGAAGAGGGTCGCGTAGACCTGCGGGAAAGCGGCGAACATCGCGCCGCCCGCGGTAATCATCCAGACCTCGTTGCTGTCCCAGATGGGGCCGATGGTGTTGATGATCATCCGCCGTTCTTCGTCCTTCTTCCCCAGGAAGGGCAGGAGGATGCCCACGCCGTAGTCAAACCCCTCCAGGACGAAGAAGCCGATGAACAGGACCGTAATCAGGATGAACCAGAGCGTATTCAGGTCCATGGCAGCCCTCCTTCAGTAGGCTTCCGCCACCCGGCCGGATGTTGCCTCCTGCGTCCCGTACTTCACCGCCAGGCGGAAGGCCAGGACGCTCAGGACGGCATAGAGGACGGTCAGGACGGCCAGGGAAAAGACGATGTTGCCGGCGGAGACGTTGGGGGAGATGGCGTCCTCAATCCGGAGCAGCCCGTAGACAATCCAGGGCCAGCGGCCGACCTCAGCCATAATCCAGCCCGTGGTGCCCGCCAGATAGGGCAGGATAGGCGCCCAGAGCATCACCTTAAGGAAGCCCGGCCTGGCTTCCGGCTGCTTGTAAGCAACGGCCAGGATCGCCAGCAGGACCATCAGCAGGCCAGCCAGCACCATGATGCGGAACGCGTAGAAGTTGACGGCGACGGGCGGGATGTAATCGCCGGGCCCCCATTGGGCGATGGCGGCCTTCTCCAGGTCGTTCAGCCCTTCCACCCGGGCGGTGAAACTGTTGTAGGAGAGGAAGGAGACCATATAGGGGATGCGGATCGCCAGCGCGTTGGTCCGGGTTTGCTCGTTGGGGATGGCGACCACCAGGAAACTGGCCGGTTGCTCCGTCTCCCAGAGG
>JAPYWT010000436.1 GCA_028276215.1 Thermoflexus sp.
TCGGCGCAGGTCGTTGACATCAATCATACCGATTTCCTCCCAGACAATTTTGGCAGAAGCATTATACCAGGTATAGGGAAGAGCGTCAAACCCCTAATGCGGAGAGGACCCGCTCTATATCCTCATCCTCCTCCGGGAACGGCACGTCCCGGAAGAGCCACCAGTCCTCTATGTGCTCCACGGTCGCTCCGGGCGGGAGGACGGTCAGCGGGCCCAGCGTCTCCAGTTCCAGCATCTCCGCGTTGGTGAAGACTTCGACGCAGGCACCCAGGTCGGGATAGCGGCCCCCGGGCACAGGGGAGAACGTCTTCACAAAGAGATGGCCGTCCCGCCAGTAGGCCAGCCAGTTCTCCGCCGGGGCCGTGACCCCAATCTTCTGCGGCGTGGGGCGGGTCGGGTCCTGCCGCAGCCACAGATAACGGCGGCCCCAGGTCCAGCGGGGGTCGCTCAGGTCGGTGTACGCCCAGAGGACCAGGGCGCCGGTGGGGAGCAGGTGCTCCTCGTGCCGCCCGCGCGGGGGCAGGGGCAGAATCGCCACCCCGCCGGGCGCCATCACCGAGAGGGCCCAGGGTGCCAACTCCACCGGCCACAGGAGAGAGTTGCGCAGCCGGTGGACGACCCGAACGTGCGGGCGGTCCGCCGTCAGCAAAATATCCATTTCCTTCTGGATGCCCGTGGTGGATTCCACCGGCTGGACCAGCCGGATGAAAGTGGGATGGACCTGTACCTCCACCAGGCCGTTATCGGGGAAATAGGTGCGGGGCATCGCCTCCGGCGCGTGCCAGAGCCGATGCCCGCCGTAAATCCGCCACTCGTCCCCTCCGACCTGCCCCAGCATTTCCGGGTACTCTTTGAACTCGTTGGCCTGGCCGACGAAGCCGAACCGGATGACGCGCGGGCCTACATCGGTGGTCACCACCAGGTCCACCAGTCCGTTGGACCACCGGTAGCAGTTGGGCCACCCACCGTACTCTACTTTCTGGATGTCCATGTTGCCTTTCTGTCCTTCGTGGTAATTACCTGCCCTGGTTCTGTTGGGCGGGGCGAGCCGTCCACGAATGTTTCACGAATGCACGAATAGCGCCTTCATTCGTGTATTCGTGGCTCATTCGTGGATGGCCCCCGCGCCTGACGATCAACGCAACAGAGGGTGGTAGGTAGTTACCCTTCGTGGTAAAATCTCTATGCACTCAAGCAGAGATTATACAGTAGAACTCTGCGCTCTCGGCGTCTCTGCGGTGAGTTTTTGCAGTGAAGTCATTCTTTATGTTACGCTCCAGGGGAGGCTCCTGTGGTCCGACGACCGTTCGCGCTGGCCAACTGGAAAATGGCGATGACGATTCCCCAGAGTCTGGCCTTCGTGCGGGAGTTTCTGGCCCGCGCCGGGCCCGACCTGGCGGCCGTAGAGGTGGTGCTCTGCCCGCCGTACACCGCACTGGCGGCCGTCGCCGCCGCCGTCAGAGGAACCCCCATCGCGGTGGGCGGGCAGGACCTGTGGCCCGGCCCCGGTCAGGCCCATACCGGCGCCATCTCTGCCGAACTGCTGGCTGATGCCGGTGCCACATGGGTGATGGTCGGCCACTGGGAGGTGCGCCGTCGCCTGCAGGAGGACGACGGGGCGGTGAACCGGAAGGTCCGGGCCGCGCTGGAGGGCGGCCTGCGCCCCATCCTCCTGTTCGGCGAGGCCACCGGAGAGACGTTTGACCCCGGAAGGCTCTCCGTGCTGCTGGACGGCTGCGACGGCGAGGCGGTGGCCCGGATGGCCTTCGTCTACGAACCGGAGGGGGCCATCGGGCAGTCGGAGCCGGTGCCGCCCGCCCACGCCGCGGCGGGATGCCGGGCCATCCGCCGTTGGCTGGCGGAGCGGTTCGGCAAAGAGGCCGCTGGTCAGGCCCGCATCATCTACGGCGGGAGTGTAACGCCGGAGCACGCGGCGGCGCTGCTGGCGGACCCCGATGTGGACGGCCTGGGGGCCACCCGGCGGGGCCGGGACCCGGCGGCGTTCGCCGAAATCGTCGCCCGGATTGCCGAGAGGGTGTCTGACGTGCCAGGCACTTCAGAAGTGCCTGGCACGTTCCTTACAGGATGAGCATCGCGTCCCCGAAACTGTAGAACCGGTAGCGGAGACGGATCGCCTCGGCGTAGGCCCGGTCCATCAATTCCTTGCCGCAGAAGGCCGCCACCAGCAGGAGCAGGGTGGACCGGGGCAGGTGAAAATTGGTGATGAGCGCGTCCACCACCCGGAAGCGGAAGCCCGGGTAGATGAACAGGTCGGTCAACCCCTCGTAGGGGACGACGGTTCGCCAGGGGCAGGAGTCGGCGTCGGCGCAACCGCCCACCGCCGCCCGCGCGGCCGTCTCCAGGACCCGCACCGAGGTGGTGCCGACGGCAACCACCCGCCGCCCCTCCAATTTGGCCCGGTTGATCCGTTCCGCCGCCTCCAGCGGGAGACGGCAG
This sequence comes from Thermoflexus sp., assembly GCA_028276215.1. Classification (GTDB taxonomy): domain Bacteria; phylum Chloroflexota; class Anaerolineae; order B4-G1; family DUEL01; genus SpSt-77. The sequence goes on from JAPYWT010000436.1 coordinate 2,458, forward strand.
AACTCGGCGTGAATCCGGTGCTCCTCCGGTCGTTCCTCCTCCACCGGGCGGAAAGTGTCCAGCCCCACGTGCAGGGTGACGAAGACGGACTCCACGCCCATCTCCCGCAGGCGGAGGAGCAGTTCGGGGGTGAAGTGGAGGCCGGCTGTCGGCGCGGCCGCCGACCCGGGGGTGCGGGCGTAGATGGTCTGGTACCGCTCGGGGTCCGTGAGGGGCCGGTGGATGTACGGCGGCAGGGGGGTCTGCCCGACCGCCTCCGCCAGAGCCAGCGCCGGGCGGTCAAAGGCCAGCACCCGCAGCCCTCGCTCCCCCTCCTCCAGGACCTGTGCCCCGGCCCCTGTCGGGGTGCCGTCCGGACCGTCCAGCACCTCCAGACGGCCACCGACGCGCACCGCCCGCCCCCGCACCAGCGCCTCCCAAACCGTCTCGGAGCGGGGGCGCAGGAGGAGGATTTCCACCCGTCCGCCGGTCGGCTTGCGGGCAAACAGCCGTGCCGGGATGACCCGGCTCTCGTTGTGGACCAGCAGGTCCCCCGGATGGAGGAACTGCGGCAGGTC
>JAPYWT010000437.1 GCA_028276215.1 Thermoflexus sp.
GCCCGGAAGCCCCAGGAGAGGGCCATCAGGGCCGCCAGGACGGAGGCGACGACCGAGAGCGCTCCGTTCACTCCCCAGGCCCAGGGCACCAGCGCCGGTTCCCGCTCCTGCAGGGCCCCCAGGAGGCGCGGGAAGGGCATCCCCATGGCGACCCCCAGCGGGGCCAGGCCCAGGCCGGTGATTGCCGCGCGCGCCCAGAAGGGCAACCCCAGCAGCGGGCCTGACAACAGGGACATCCCCAGACCGTAGAGAACGACCACCCCCACCACCCCCTCCAGCACCCGGCGCGGAGGGACGCGCGCCGATAGGAGGCTCCCCAGTCCCGAAAAGAGCAACAGCGCCCCCAACACCCCGGCCATCGCGTAGGCCGGATGCCCCAGAAACAGGATGAAGCGCTGCAGCAGGGGGATTTCCACCAGCATAAAGCCCAGCCCCAGAAAACCGAAGGGGACCAATCGTAGCGCAGGATTTATCCTGCCCTGTAGCGCAGGATTTATCCTGCCCTGTAGCGCAGGATTTATCCTGCCCCGTAGCCCAGGATTCATCCCGTCCTGAACAGGATAAATCCCGTTCCACCGCCCCGCCAGCGGCAGGAGAATCAGGCCCGCCGCCGCAACGACGGCAATCCCCAGCAGCGCCAGCGGCACCAGATACCCCGCCCCGCCGAACGGCTGCCAGACGTGGCCCGCCATCGCCAGCACTTCCGGCACCTGCCGCCAGCGGAAGAAGTGGCCGAAGAACGGGCGGTCGTCGGTGGGCGGCGCGACGTCAAAGGGGTAGGCAGCCAGCCAGCGGGCGCGGTCTTCGGCCTCCATCAGCCCGACGAAGGCCAGATAGTGCTCCGGGGTGGGCATCACGTTGTAGCGGTTGGCCTCCTCGGGGCGGATGTCGGGCGCGTAGACCAGGTCCAGGGAGCGGGCGGCGGCGAATTGCCGAATCGCGGCCAGTTCCGGCGCGGTGAAGGGGCCCCGGCGGGCCAGGATGAGCATCTGGTTGTAACTGCGCAGGGCGACCAGACTCCGCTCCGGGTCGCCGCCGGTCCGCTCCACCGCCTCCACCGCCAGCGCGAAGGCCCGCACCTCCTCGGAGGGCGGCGACTGGGTCCAGCGGACCACCCCGAACAGGCCCCCGTCGGTCAGGCGGCGCATCGCCGCGACGAAACTCTCCACCGTGTAGCGGTAGTTCTCCGCCAGAGAGTAGGCGCCGGAGGTGACGGGGTGGTACGGGGCCGGGAGGGCCATCAGGATGACGTCGTACTCTGGGCCCGCGCGGGCCAGGAAGGCCCGCCCGTCCTCCACAAAGAGGGCCACATCGGGGCGGTCGTAGAGGTTTCCCGCCCAGGCCCCCTGGGCGCGGACGGCGGCGACGACCAGCGGGTTCGGCTCCACGGCCGTCACCGACCGCGCCCCCTCCGCCAGTGCGACCCAGAGGTCCCAGCCGCCGCGCGGGTCCAGGACCAGCGCCCGGGCCTCCGGCCGCAGGCGGTACGGCAGCGCGGTCAGCAGACAATCAGTCAGCGGGGCCAGTTCCGCCGGGTCCGTGACGTGGGTGATGGGGCTGAGGTCGTCCCCGTCCACGAAGAGCGCCCGCTGCGGCGGCGGCTGTCCCCGGCAGGCGATGCCCTGTCCGGGGAGACTTCGGATGAGGGACGATTCCACCACGTCCACCCGCGAGATACCGTTCCAGGCGCGAAAGAGAAGGCGACTATCCGGGTACAGGAGGGCGTAGGAGAGGCCCTTGTAGGGGGAAAGGCGGATTTCCAGGACGGGCGGGAGATGGAAGGCTGTCAGGAACAATCCTCCGGCGACGGCCAGTTGGAGGAGTGCGCCGGGCCAGCGGGGCCGGGAGAAGAGGAGGGCTGAGAGCCCGCCCAGCCCGGCGGTCAGGAGCACCATGCCCTCGGCGCCCGTGCGGGAAGGAAGAACCACCGCCAGCAGGCATCCCAGACCGGACCCGGCCAGATTGGCCGCGTAGGTCCGGCCCACCGCGCCCCGCCGAAGGGAGAGGAGCAACCCTGTCGCTGCCCCGGCACAGAAGAAGGGAAGGGAGAGAGACACGTAGTGGAGGGCCAGAATGCCCCACTGTCGGCCGTCCAGCGCGACGCGGAAGGAGTCAAAGGGAAGCGCCTGGGTCAGCCCGTAAGAGCCGACGGCGGTGAGGGCAAAGGTCCATGCCAGGAGCGTCAGGGCGCGCTCCGGGTGGCGAATCCGTCCCCCCGCCAGGCTCAGGAACGTCCCGCTGGCGCCGAAGCCCAGCAGGGCCAGACTGACCGTCATAAAGGCGAAGTGGTAGAACTGGGCGACGGAGAAGAGGCGGGTCAGGTTGACTTCAAAGGCCAGAGAGGCGGCAGAGAGAAGGAAGAGGGCCAGCAGGTCGCACGTTGCACGTCGCATGTCGCAGGTCGCAGGTCGCAGGGTCGCACGTCGCAGGGAGCAGGGGCGCAGGTCGCAGGGCACAGGGCACAGGGTCGCAGGTCGCAGATGGTCCGTCGTCTGTGGTCGGTGGTCAGTGGTCGGTGGTCCGTGGTCAGTGGTCTGTGGTCAGTGGTCGGTGGTCTGTCGTCCGTGGTCGGTCGTCTATCAGGCAATATCTTCGTGCTCCCGCAGGAGGATGCTCTGGCGGACGTAGTAGAGGGCCAGAGATTCGGCGATGCCACCCGCGATGCGGCGGCTCACCTGCGCGGCCACGTCCACAGGGTAGAGCATCCCCCTTTCGGTGGGACAGACAACGGTCAATTGCCCGCCGTCGCTCTGGTGGATGGCCCACTCCCCGTTGTGGCGTCGGCGGAAGACCTCGCCGACGAAGGCCACCCAGAGAATCTGGAGCGACTTTGGAGGGGATGGGGTCCGTTCAATCCATTCGTCCAGCAACTGAAGCGAGGTAGCGTCATACCGGACCGGCTGGCCGGCGAATCGTTCCAGTTGCCGCCGGGCCTGCTCGGCCAGTTCCACCAGTTGCCGGGCGCGATCGGGACTCAGCAGTTGCAGCGATGAATCCATCATGGCCTTTC
>JAPYWT010000438.1 GCA_028276215.1 Thermoflexus sp.
TCGGCGCCCCGGACGTGACCCCGCAGCAGGTGCTGAAGCCGGGCGAGACCATCCTGCTGAAGATTCTGGAGGTCAGCCCGTCCCGCCGCCGCATCCGCCTGAGCGCCCGGCGGGTGCGCCGGGACGAATGGGAACGGTGGGCCGCCGAGAAGGCCGCCCGTGAGCGCGCGGCGGAACCGGCCCCCGGGGCTGAGGCAACCGCAGAGACCCCCGAAGGGGAGGAGATCACTGCCCCCGAGGAAGCCGAGAGCGAGCCCGCCGCCGTCCCCGAGCCGGCATAAACCCCGAAGGGTTCCCTTTCGCCTCTTTCGTGCCTTTCGCGCCTTTCGCGTCTTTCGCGTCTTTCGTCTCAGAAAAGGGTGGTCTATGGCCAAACGAGAAGACAAAGTAGAAATTGAAGGTACGGTGATAGAGACCCTGCCCGGCACCCAGTTCCGGGTGAAACTGGATACCGGCCACGAGGTCCTGGCCTACCTCTCGGGCCGGATGCGCAAATACTACATCCGCATCCTCCTGGGCGACCGGGTGCGGGTGGAACTCTCCCCGTACGACCTGACCCGGGGGCGGATTGTCTACCGGTACAAACGACCGGAGGAAGCAGAACTGGAAGGATAAACAGTACAACTTTTCTCGTGGTGCCCCCGCCATGCCGGGGGCAAGTATTCTTTACTGGCATGGCTTGCGGGGCGGCGGTCCCCGCATCCCCCTGTTGTTCCACCCCCCAGTGGAGGCGCGATGGGCGACCACATCCTCGCCATAGACGTCGGCACTCAGTCCGTTCGGGCACTTCTCTTTGACCCCCAGGGCCACCTGGTCCACAAAGTCCGCGTCCCCATAGAACCCTACGTCTCCCCTCAGCCCGGCTGGGCAGAACAGGACCCCGACTACTTCTGGCAGAACCTCTGCGCGGCCTGCCGTCGCCTCTGGCAGGAGGCGCCCGTCCCCAAAGACGCGGTGGCGGGCGTGGCGCTGACGACCCAGCGGGCGACGATGATCAACGTGGGCCGGGACGGCCGCCCCCTGCGCCCGGCCATCGTCTGGCTGGACGCGCGCCGTACGGAGGGACAGAAGCCCATCGGCGGACTCTGGGGCCTGGCCTTCCGCCTGGTCGGCCTGACCGACACCGTCGCCTACCTGCAGGCGGAGGCGGAGGCGAACTGGCTCCGCACCTACCAGCCCGAAATCTGGCGGAACACCCACAAGTACCTCTTCCTTTCCGGTTACCTGACCTACCGCCTGGTCGGCCGTTTCGTGGACTCGGTGGGCTGCCAGGTCGGGTACATCCCCTTTGACTACAAACGGCTCACCTGGGCCCGGAAGTGGGACTGGAAATGGCGGGTGGTGCCGATGGACGAGCGGATGCTGCCGGACCTGATCCCGCCGGCCCAGGAGTTAGGGCGCATCACCCCGCAGGCCGCCGAAGCGACGGGCATCCCGGTCGGGCTTCCCCTCATCGCCGCCGCCGCCGACAAGGCCTGCGAAGTGCTGGGGGCAGGGGCGCTGGAGCCGGAGGTCGCCTGCCTCTCCTACGGCACGACGGCGACGGTCAACACCACCAGCCGCCGCTACGTGGAGGTCATCCCCCTCATCCCGCCCTATCCCAGCGCGGTCCCCGGCGCCTACAACCTGGAGGTGCAGATTTACCGGGGCTACTGGATGGTCAGTTGGTTCCGGCGGGAGTTCGGCCTGCGGGAGGAGCAAATGGCGCGCGAGCGGGGATGTGCCCCGGAGGATTTGTTTGACGAACTGGTGGAGGCGGTGCCGCCCGGCTCTATGGGCCTGATGCTTCAGCCATACTGGTCGCCGGGGCTGCGCCGCCCCGGACCGGAGGCGAAGGGTGCCATCATCGGCTTCGGCGACGTCCACACCCGGGCCCACATCTACCGGGCCATTCTGGAGGGACTGGCCTATGCCCTGCGGGAGGGGCTGGAGTGGACCCAGCGGCGGCTGGGCGTGCGGACGCGGGAAATACGGGTCTCCGGCGGCGGGTCGCAATCGGATGCGGCGATGCAGATTACGGCGGACATCTTCAACCTGCCCGCCTCCCGCCCCCACATCTACGAGACGGCGGGCCTGGGCGCGGCCATAGATGCCGCCGTCGGCCTGAGGCTCCACCCCGATTTTGGGACCGCCGTCGCCGAAATGACGCGCGTCAGCCAGACCTTCTACCCCCGTCCGGAGACGCAGGAGATATACCAGGCGCTGTACGAACGGGTGTACCGCCGGATGTACCGGCAGTTGCGGCCCCTCTACGAGGAAATCCGCCGCATCACCGGCTACCCACCGCGATAGGAACTCACACAAAGACACAAAGACACAGAGAAAGAATATAAAAGAAAAAATCTTTGTGTCTTCGTGTCTTTGTGTGAGAATAATTTCACGAGGTTGAACGACCTGTGAATGAGAATGAGATCGGGAAGATTATTGTAGACCGTGCTGTCCGCCTCCACATGGCGCTTGGCCCCGGCCTGCTGGAAAGCGTCTACGAGGTCCTGCTGGCCTATCAACTGCAACAGGCGGGGCTGAAGGTCAGGCGGCAGGTCGCAATACCGATAGAGTTTGAGGGCGTCCGGTTTGATGAGGGGTTTCGGGCGGACCTGGTGGTGGAAGACAAAGTGATTGTGGAATTGAAATCGGTGGAGGCGATCACCAGCGCGCACCAGAAGCAGGTCCTCACTTACCTCAGGCTGACGGGCATGAAACTGGGCTATCTGCTCAACTTCGGCGCCGCGACGATGAAAGACGGCATCTACCGCATCATCAACGGCAAAATAGAATAAATCTCACACAGAGACACAAAGAACACGGAGAATAAGAATAAAAGAATTAGAAATCTTTGTGCCTTTGTGCCTTTGTGTGAGAAAAGAGAATAAACCTCACACAAAGACACAAAGACACAAAGAACACGAAGAATAGAAGAAAAAAGAATAAGAAAACCTTTGTGCCTTTGTGTCTCTGTGTGAGAAATAAAAGAAAATCTTTGTG
>JAPYWT010000057.1 GCA_028276215.1 Thermoflexus sp.
ACGAGGTGGTGATGTTTGAGTCCCTGCACGCTCCCGGCGGCGTCCTCATCTACGGCATCCCCGAGTTCCGTCTGCCCAAGAGCGTGGTCCACGCGGAGATTGACTACGCGGTGGAGTGCCTGGGCATCCAGATTCGCACCGACCACGTCATCGGCCGCACATTGACGCTGAATGAACTGCTGGCGGAGTACGACGCCGTCTTCCTGGGCACGGGGGCCGGTCTGCCGTCCTTCATGCGCATCCCCGGCATCAACTACAACGGCGTGATGAGCGCCAACGAGTTCCTCACCCGCGTCAATCTGATGAAGGGGTACCTCTTCCCGGAGTACGACACGCCGGTGAAGGTGGGGCGGAAGGTCGCGGTCATCGGCGCGGGGAACGTGGCGATGGACGCGGCCCGCTGCGCGCTCCGTCTCCAGACCCTGCAGGGGAAGGGCGGCGAGGTGCACATCGTCTACCGCCGGTCCCGCGATGAGGTCCCCGCGCGCGCCGAAGAGGTCCACCACGCCGAGGAGGAGGGGGTCATCTTTGACTTCCTGACCAACCCGGTGGAGATTCTGGGGGACGAGAAGGGGAACGTGCGCGGGATGCGCTGCATCCGGATGGAACTGGGCGAGCCGGACGCGTCGGGGCGGCGGTCGCCGGTGCCGGTCCCCGGCTCCGAGTTTGACATGGACGTGGACATGGTCATCTTCGCCCTGGGCACCAGCCCGAACCCGCTGGTCTTCGTGGACGCGGAGGGGTTGCAGCGGACGAAGCACGGGACGGTGGTGGTGAAGGACGAGGAGACGGGCCGGACGACGATGCCGCGGGTCTGGGCCGGCGGCGATGTGGTGACCGGTGCGGCGACGGTGGTGAGCGCGATGGGTGCGGGCAAGCGGGCCGCCGCCGACATCAACCGCTATCTGGCGGGCGAGGTGGTGGACTGGTGACGGTCCACAGGGGCGGGCGGCGGCCTTCCGCCGCCCGCCCCCCGTCCCCTTTAAAGGTGCAGGACTCTATTCCATTGGAAAGCGGGTCTGTTTGACCCGTTCTTTCGGTTCATGCCCCAGCAACAGATTCTGGCGGAAACGCCCCACCCATTCCCCCCGTTCTTTGCGCTCCCGGAACGTTTTGCGGACGACGTGCAACGCCACCTCGGCCTGCACGCGTGTCTCTTCCCGCCCGGCGTTCTGAAGCCGCTCACGGGCAATTTCGGCGTATCTCGCGCTGATGTCAATGCCCAGATAATCGCAGCCTAACAGTTTGGCGGCTACCAGCGTGGTCCCGATGCCACAATACGGGTCCAGGACAACTCCCCGCTCTCCGTCCAGCGCCGAATAAATGCAACGGGTCGGCAATTCAATGGGAAACGGGTTGGGATGACGGGGGTCCCGTTCTGGAGGGATTTCCCAGACCGAAGTGAGGAGGGCATGGCGGGGATTCAGTTCCTCGCCGATGACATCTCCGTCAAAGCGGGGCTTGTAGAGCCAGTAGATGCGTTCATCCACCTGCCAAAAACGCCAACCTCGAATGTTGGCCGCAATTTTTCGGTGCCAGATGATCTCCTGCCGCAACATCCAGCGGGACTGGCTGACCCACTCGTAGGGGTGAATCAGGCGCCCACGCACCCAACGAATTTTGTGGTTGTAGAAAAATGATCCACCCGGTCGGGTGACCCGATATACCTCATCCAGCACGGCGATTTGCTCCGCCTGGTATTCCGCTTCGTCTTTGCTATCGCGTGCCCCTTCGTAGACCACCCGGTCCACCAGCCAGCCCCTGTCCCGCTCCCCCTTGTTGTAGGGCGGCGAAGTGACGGTTACATCCACAAACGCGTCGGGCAATTGACGCAACACCGTCAGCGCGTCACCGACAATGATAGTATTCAACTCTGCATTCCAGGATTGCCCGGTCATCGTTGCCCCTGCTCAAAACCTTCCAGGTAATGCTGAAAAGATGTAGGGCAACTGCTTGCAGTTGCCCTACATCTGTTTAATCCCTGGAGGTGACGGTCACCTTTCAGGTGACCGTCACCTCGTTTTTTGTCTTTACTCCAGCACGCACACCGACGCTGGCACCCGCAGGTAGAGGGCCAGACTCTCGGAGACGGAGAACTCCAACTTCTCCTCATCCGGCCCGATGAAGCCGACGGTCATGTCCTGCCCCAGGACGATGGAGGCGTACTGCCGGCCCACCGCCAGCAGGACCCCGCCGTCCTTGAGAATCGGGACCTTGACCAGCCCGCCGGTGACCAGGGTCTGGATGTGCTCCATCTCCGTCATCGGGCCCTGGGGGTAGCGCCGGAAGAGGAGATTGTACCGGGCGGGGGCCAGGCCCAGGGCGTAGGGGCCGTGGAATCCCGCCTCGTCCAGCGCGGTCACGGCCCGGATCAGGTCGTCCATCGCCGCGCCGACCGCGCTCCAGTCGGAGAGTTGGACCTTCTGGACGCCGGGGGCGGTCAGGAGGCCTGGCAGGCCCGCCGCGCCGTAGAAGAGCAGTTCGTCCTCCCGGCGGGCGCACGCCATGGCCGCCTGGGCCACCGGCTGCGCGTTGAACGCCAGCCCGTCCCGCTCGTAGGCCGCCAGGTCCCGCAGGGAAATCTCAAACTCCTCCACCAGGAAGGCCAGAGGGAGGGTTTTGCTCACGAAGACCCCCGAAGCGACCTCCTCATCCGGCAGGGGGATTGCCTTGAGGCCCAGGCCGTAGGGACCCTCCAGGGGCAGCAGTCTCCGGCCCGCCAGTTGGGCCTTCGCCGCCTCCACCATCACGGCGTCCATCACCGCCCAGACCTCTTCGCCAAACGGCGCACCGTCACGTCCGAGATACTTGTTGGGCATTGGTCACCTCCTCATCGCAGGGAGCCGATGGTCGGTTCCTCATCCCCGTCTTTCGCTGGAGAGGAACCCGCCAGTTCGGCGGCCATCTTGTCCACCTCGGCCTTCCCCTCGGCCAGCCACTTCGCCTCGTCGCCCGTGAGGATTTCCAGCAGCCGTTCAAACTCCCCGGCGTGGACCCGCTCCTCGTTGGCGATGTCTATGAGCACTTTTTTGGCCAGGGGGTGGTCGGTGGCGTCGGCGTGGGCCAGGTAGAGGTGGACGGCCTCGTGCTCGGCGGCCAGGTTCAGGCGGATGGCCCGGATCAGTTCCTCCAGGGTGAGTTTCCGTTCGGGGACTTTCCCGCTAAAGGGATTGACGAATTCGGGCATGGGACACCTCCGTGATTAAGGATGCAAGGATACAAGGATACAAGGAGACAAGGAGACAAGGGGGCAGGCGTCATCGGCCTGGGCTGCTACAATTGTATCTGGATTGCCTGGAAAGTCAAACCCTTTGTGTCCTTCGTGCCCTTCGTGGTTTTTATACCGAACGACCGCCCGCCAGCAACTGCTCAAACAGCGCCTCGTAGGCGGCGGCGGTCCGCCCGGTGCTCCAGCGCCGGGCAATCTCCTCCCGGGGGCGAACGTACCGCTCCCGTCGGCTCACGACCCGCAGGATGGCCTCCGCCAGCGCGCGGGAATCCCCCACCGGCACGATTTCGCCCATCCCCGTCTGCAGGACGGGCTGGCGGACGCCGGGCAGGTCGCTGGCGATGGACGGCGTCCCGCAGAGCATCGCCTCCACCTGGACCAGGCCGAAGGACTCGGTGGAGTTCAAACTGGGGACGACCAGGACGTCCAGATTGGGATAGAAGGCCGCCATCTCCTTCGGGGAGAGGACGCCCAGGAACGTCCAGCGGTCCCGATACTTCTCCAGGAGCGGGGCCAGCCGCCGGGCGTACGCCTCCTCGCCCAGGACGTTCTGGTACTGTCCGGCGAAGAGGACGCGCGCGTTCGGGTAGACCTCCAGGACGCGCGGGAGGGCTTCCAGCAGGACCTCCACGCCCTTCTCTGCGGCCAGCCGGGCCGCCATCCCGATGACCGGACCGCCACCGTCCAGCCCGACCCGTCGGGCAAACGCCTCCACCTCCTCCGGAGTGGCAGGGGGCAGTTCCACCGGCGGCGGGATGACCACCGTCTTGTGGGCAAAGCGGGAGAGGAACGGGGAATGGACGGCGAAATCGTCGGTGTAGGCGATGACCCGGTCGGCCAGCAGGCCCGCCAGGTAATTCATCACGTCCACCACCCGGTTGACGAAGCCGTTAAAGGGACCGGCGGGGAGTTTCAGGTCGCAGTGGTAGGTGAGGGTGGACGGTTTGCCCATCAGGCGGGCGCGCGCCGCCACGCCCGCGGCGTCAAATTGGGGCAGGTGCAGGCTGACCACGTCGTGGCTGCGGACCAGCCGCGTGGCAATGAAGCCGAAGGTGGGCATGATCACCCCTTTGCTGACGCGAAAGGCCACCGGCACGCGGACGACGCGGACCCCTTCCTGCTCCTCCGTCAGCGGGAGGGAACGGTCGTAGCGGGAGGTCATCACGGTGACCGTGTGTCCCCGCCGGGCCAGTCCCTTCGCCAGACGCTCGGCGTAAATGGTCAGCCCACTGGTGTGGGGGCGGTAGTAGGTCAGGACGACGAGAACGCGAATGGTGAACCTCCGAATCGGGCATTTTGAGTCCTGTCACATATGCCGGTACGCCCGCGCCTTTTCCACGTAGTGGATCGCGTCGCGGCGCAGGCGCTGAATCTCCTCCTCCCGCAGTTCCCGTACCACTTTGGCCGGGATGCCCAACGCCAGGGTGCGGGGCGGGATGACCGCGCCTTCCGGCACCACGGCGCCGGCCCCGACGATGGCCTCCTCTCCGATAACAGCCCCGTTCAGGACAATGACACCGATGCCGATGAGGGCGCCGTCTTCCACCACGGCCCCGTGCAATACGGCCCGGTGGCCCACCGTCACTCCGGCCCCGACCCGGCAGGGCCGGTCCACGTCGGTGTGGATGACCGTCAGGTCCTGGATGTTGGACCGGGGGCCGATGTGGATGGGGGCCTCCTCGGCCCGCAGGACACACCCGAACCAGATGCTGGCCTCCTCCTCCACCGTCACGTCGCCGATGACGACGGCGCCCGGGGCGACGAAGACGGAAGGGTGGATGCGGGGCTTTTTCAGCCACGAATTGCACGAAAGATCACGAATTTGTTCGTGTAATTCGTGGCTCATCCGGCTATTACCTCCACCAGTGCCCGCAGCAGGTCCCGTTCCTCCTCCGGCAGGACGGTGCGCGGGTCCAGCACCAGCCGGCCCTCTTCTATGCGCGCCACCACGGGCGGGTCGTGGCGGCGAAGGGCCGCCGCGACCCGATCCGGGTCGGGGAGGGGCAGGGCCAGGAGACGGGTGGGCAGGGTCTCCTCGGGGAGACTCCCGCCGCCCACGGTGGAACGCCCGTCCACGACCTCGGCCCGGACCCCGGCCCGCGCCAGCGCCCGGCGCCAGCGGCGGGCCCGCCGGTCCAGTTCCTCCACCGGCGCGGCCATCATCCGCCAGACCGGGATGTGGGTGGTGGCCTCATCCCGCAGGTAGTGCATCAGCGTGGCCTGGAGGCCGGCCAGGCAGAGTTTGTCGGCCCGCAGCGCGCGGGCCAGGGGGTGGCGCTTCATCGGTTCCACGAACTCCGCCCGGCCCGCGATGATGCCGGCCTGCGGCCCACCCAGAAGTTTATCTCCGCTGAAGCAGACCACTGCCGCCCCGGCCGCGACGCTCTCCTGGACGGTCGGCTCGTGGGCCAGACCGAAGGCCGCCGTATCCAGCAGTGCCCCGCTCCCCAGGTCATCCATCACCGGAATCCCGTGCGCCCGCCCCAGTTCCACCAGTTCCGGCAGGCCGACCTCCGCCGTGAAGCCGACGATGCGGAAGTTGGAGGAGTGGGCGCGCAGGATGAGGGCCACGTCCGGTTCTTCCGCCAGCGCGCGCTCATAGTCCCGCAGGTGGGTCCGGTTGGTGGTGCCGACCTCTACCAGCCGCGCGCCCGATTGGGCCATCACCTCCGGGATACGGAAGCCGCCGCCAATTTCTATCAGTTGGCCCCGGGAGATGAGTACACCCCGCCCCCGGGCCAGGACGGTGAGGGCCAGCAGGACCGCCCCGGCGTTGTTGTTGACCACCAGCGCGGCCTCGGCGCCGGTCAGTTCGCAGAGGAGGCGCTCCGCGTGGACGGTGCGGTGGCCCCGCCGCCCGGCGGGGAGGTCGTATTCCAGGTTGGAGTAGCCCCGGGCGACGGCGTCCATTGCCGCGCGGGCGGCAGCGGAGAGGGGTGCCCGCCCCAGATTGGTGTGGATGATGACCCCGGTGGCGTTGATAACGGGGCGGAGGGTAGGAGCCAGTTGCTCCTGGAGGTAGGCCGTCGCGCGGGCGACCACTTCCTCTGGCGTCGGCGGCTCGCTTCCGGCCCGTACCTCTTCCCGCACCCGGTCCAACGTCCTGCGGATAGCGGTGACGACCAGCCGGTGCCCGTAGAAAGGCATCAGGGCCTGCACGGCCGGAGCATTCAGAATCCGGTCCACGCTGGGAAGTTGGCGGAGAGTAGCAGTCATTCTGGCACCTTTCCCATCTCCAACTGGCCCAGGTATATGAGGGATTCCAAGTCCTCAGCCTCTTCCGGGGCATACCGGGCCACCACCTCCCGGACCCGGGCCAATTCCTCATCGGAGGCCAGGCCCAGCATCCGGGTGATGTCGGCAATATCCTGGGCGCGGGAGGAGGCCATTTTCATCAGCACCAGATACGGCAGGTCCAGCACCGGGTATCCGGCGGGGTCCTCTCGGGGGTGGGCCAGCGCCTCCTCCAGCCAGGGGAAATCGCCCAGGACTACATCCACCTCAATGCCCTCTGGAGACTGGAGGAAGAACCCCGGCACGGCAAGGGGGGAGATAAAGCGGTAACCGGCCGCTTCCAGGCGTTGCCGGACCCGCTCACTGTCTATGTGGCGGACCAGGATGTCCAGGTCCCGGGTGGCCCGCTCCGGCATATAGGCGCGGGTGGCCACCGCGCCCGTGATTGCCCAGGGGATTCCCTCCAGCAAGGAGCGCAGGTCAGGCCAGGAGTGCATCGCTGTCCTCCGCTCCAGAAATGGGGCGCCACTGCCGGTACCGGGCCGGGCCCGCCGCCGGCACATCTCTATCAGCACCCGTCGCCGCCGGGCCGGGGTGAGGTCTCCATCGGGCGCGAGGGCCGCAATCGCCGCTGGTACTCTCATGGCAGTGTCTCCTGCCTCAAATTGTACCGGGTTGTGGGGGATATGTCAAATAGGGACGGAGCGGGTATGTCCCAATTTTATCGGGCCTGGCCGCTTTGTAGGACAACTGCGGGCAGTTGTCCCACAACTTTGGGACACACCCGACGGAGTGCCCACTTGCCAAAGGGATAGAATGTGGTAAAATATCCACCGCTCTGGCCCGCTAGCTCAACAGGTAGAGCAGGGGACTCTTAATCCCTTGGCTGCAGGTTCGAGTCCTGCGCGGGTCACCTGTTCGGTCCTCCAGAGGGAGGTTGATGGAATAACTCCCCCAGGACCCCAGACGCCTCACCCCACCGGGTGGGGCGTTTTGTTTTTGGCAATCCTCGGGCGGGGGCCGTACTGGCGACCCGCGCCCCGACCTTCTCCACGATGCCGGCCCCTTCGTGCCCGAAGACGCTCGGCGGCTCCGGGATGGGCAGGTGTCCGGCCCGGGCACCCAGGTCGGTATGACAGATACCCGAAGCGACGACGCGGACCAGCACCTCGTCGTCTCGGGGCTCATCCAGTTCCAGTTCCTCAATCTGGAAATCCCCCCCGGTCTCAAAGATGACGGCTGCTTTGACCTTCATATGTCCCTCCCAGTTTGAAGAACGGTTTTTGCGGCAGCGGCCTTTGGCCGCTGCCGCAAAAACCCGGCCCTTCCACCCCCGGGCTGGCGAGGCCGCATGCCCCTGCCCGGTGACTCCGGAGGTCCGTTGTCTGCCGGAATCGGTTGCACAACCAGCCTGGCAGGCTCTCTTTCCTGGGAGCCTGCCAGGGCTGGCGGGTTTAGTATACGCCGTACTCTTTGGCCGCCTCCACCATCGCCTTCACGTTCTCCGGCTTCGCCTCGTCAAAGAACGACCCGTTGCAGATGATGAGGCCGCCATCCTTCCCGGCCACCTCTATGAGCCGCTTGACGTAGGCCCGCACTTCCTCCGGCGTCCCCAGGTTCAGCAGCGAGGACGGCACATTGCCGAGGAGGCAGGCGTTCTGACCGATGGTCCGCTTGGCATCCGCCATATCGGTCAGGTCAATCATCCACACCGTCTTGCCCCGAGGCAGGTCCTTCACCACCTCCAGGCGGGAACTGTAGCCACCCTCAGCAGCAGGCAGGGGGATGCAACCTCCCTCAATCAGGCCCAGGATGACCTCCCGCAGAGTGGGCCAGTAGAACTTCCGGAATTGCTCGTCGGAGAGGAAGCCATCGGCACCCTTATGGAGCGGGATGAAGATGAGCGGGTTGCCGGTCGCCTGGGCCGAGTTGATCCCCATCTGGATCATCAGTGGCGTGAGGACCTCCATCGCTTTACGGCCTGGCTGAGGTCGCGCAGGACGCTGGAAGCGCCCTCTTCCCTCCGGTAGCCGTGCGGGAACGCGGGTTGCCAGGGCGGAGAGGGGCGCTTTAGCACTCATCTTTGCCTGAGCCTGGCCGTTTACGGCCAGGCGAAAAGGCCAGCGGCCCAGCCCGACAAAACTGGGACACACCCACCTCATTTGACATTTTCCTGAATTGCAGTAATATGATGGCATCTACACCACCCCTGAAGGGAGTCCGATATGGCCAGGGAACGCCGCCCAGAAGAGACTGTCGTCCTGATCACCGGTGCCTCTTCAGGTATCGGCAAAGCGTGTGCGGAACACCTGGCCCGGCGCGGCTACCGGGTCTTCGGCACCAGCCGCCGTGCTCCCTTCCCCCCCACCCCACCCCTCCCCGGGCAACCCGTTATGCTGCAAATGGACGTCACCCGGGATGAATCCGTCCAGCAAGCCGTAAATTTCATCGTCCGGGAAACCGGTCGGCTGGATGTGGTGGTCAACAACGCCGGTTTCGGTATCGCGGGCGCGGTAGAGGATACCTCCATTGACGAAGCGAAATCCCAACTGGAGACGAATTTCTTCGGTGTCCTCCGTGTCTGCCGGGCCGCGTTGCCGGTGATGCGGGCTCAGGGAGGAGGACTCATCGTCAACATCAGTTCCCTGGGCGGGGTCATCGCGCTGCCTTTCCAGGCCCTCTACAGCGCGTCCAAATTCGCCGTGGAAGGGCTGACGGAGGCCCTGCGGCTGGAAGTGCGCCCCTTCGGCATTCGGGTGACCCGCATTGAGCCCGGGGATATGCGCACCGGGTTCACCGATCAGCGAGTGCGAGTGGCGGCCTGGACTCAGGAGTCGGCCTACGGGCCCTACGCGGAGCGGGTCCTGCAGGTGGTGGAGCACGATGAGCGAAGCGGAGGGACGCCCGAAGCAGTCGCGGTCCTCTTGGAGCGGATTATCCGCTCATCCAACCCTGCGCCCCGCTACCGGGTCGGGCCGGCGTTCCAGCGGCTGGCCGCCGCCCTGAAGGGCATCCTCCCAGCCCGGCTCTTTGAGTGGGCGCTGGCGAAGTATTACCGGATTCCGTAGCATCTGGGATTCACCGCAGAGGGCGCGGAGAACGCAGAGAGGAGTACGGAGTAGGGAGTAAGGAGTAGGGAGTAGGGAGTGGGGAAAAGAACGCGGATGAACACGGATAAATCTCTGCGTCCTCTCCGCGTTCTCGGAGGCTGCTGAGAAAGTGGGGCAAGCCCTCCTGTGGGAGGAAAGGGATAAAAGAAAAATTGTTTTTGTGGTGGGGGGGGGGGCCCGCCCCCCCCCCAAAAAAT
>JAPYWT010000295.1 GCA_028276215.1 Thermoflexus sp.
TGGCGGCTTCGCCGCCACCACAAAAACAATATTCTTATTCCACCCTCCTCCGCCGTGAAACGGTGGGGGGAGAGGGGGCAGGGGGAGGGGGCAAAAAAGATTCCCTCAAAGGAGACTTTTTCAGCACCCTCTTCCCGCGGCGACAAGGGAGGCGGGATTATGAACGTACTGAACCGTATCCTGGTTGTCCTGGGGTTGCTGATCGCGCTGCCCCTGGGGATCGCGCTGTGCGTCGCCCCGATGCCCATTCTGGGAGCCATGGGGCAGGGATTGAACAATCTGGTCTCATGGTTGGACACCACACCCGCATTGGCGCGGATTCTCCTGGGCATCCTCTTCGCCCTGGCATGGATGGTCATCTGCCTCCTGCTTCTGATTCTGGAACTGCGCCGCCCGCCGCGCCGGATGGTGCGGGTAGAACGGGTGGACGGCGGGGTCGTGGAGGTCAACCTGAAGACCATCACGGACCACATCGCCTACGAACTGGAACAACTGCCCGGCGTCCTGCGTGCCCGTTCCCGGGCCTCCGTCCGGCGCAACGCCGTGGCGGTAGAGGTGGAGGTGGACACCGCCGGAGATATGGCCGTACCGGCTCAGGCTTCACAAATTGTGGATGTGGTCCGACATGTGGTGGAAGAGAAGGTCGGCGTCCGGCTGGCACAACCTCCCCAGGTCCGCATGCACGTCGCTCCCGCCCCGGCCATGATCCGGCGACCAGTGGAAGGACCTCCATCCGGCAACAGTCTGTAGCCATTATCCACCACCGCTATGACCGAAGCAAACCGTCTGGCCGTACTGGTGGAGTCCCTGCTGTTCGTGGCCGACGAACCGGTATCGGTCGGGCAATTGGCCGGGGTGCTGGAATCCACCCCTGAGCAGATAGAGGAGGCATTGGGGGAACTGGAGGCCGTCCTCCAGGAGCGCGGCCTGCGCCTCCAGCGTATGGGGGGCCGATGCCAGTTGGTCACCGCGCCGGAGGCGGCCCCGTACGTAGAGCGCTTTCTGGGATTGGGTGAGCGACGCCGCCTCTCCCAGGCCGCCCTGGAGACACTGGCCATCATCGCCTACCGGCACCCCGTCTCCCGCCCGGAGATTGAGGCCATCCGGGGGGTGAACTGCGATAGTGTCCTGCGTACCCTGCTGGTATCGGGTCTGATAGAAGAGGTGGGGCGAGCCCCGGCGCCAGGGCGTCCTATTCTCTACGCTCCGACTTTCGCCTTCCTGCAACACTTTGGCCTGCAGCGCCCGGAGGACCTGCCGCCACTGGAAGACGAATCCGTCCATCAAAACTCAACCCGTTCATAATGAAAGGAGTGCCATGGCAACTATAGAACAAATCTCTGGAATCGGCCCAGTCTATGGCGAGAGAATGCGCTCATTGGGCATCCGCACTACAGAAGCGTTGCTGCGCGCTGGCGCCACCCCGGAGGGGCGCCAGGAACTGGCCGAGAAAATCGGCGTGAGCGCGGATACCATCCTCAAGTGGGTCAACCGCGCCGACCTGATGCGGATCGCCGGCATCGGCGAACAGTACAGCGACCTTCTGGAAGCCGCGGGGGTGGACACGGTGCTGGAACTGGCCCGACGCAACCCGGAGAACCTCCACAAGAAACTGGCAGAGGTCAACGCGGAAAAGCACCTGGTCCGCCGGATGCCCAACCAGGATATGGTCGCCAACTGGATAGAACAGGCCAAAAGCCTGGAGCGCGCTGTCTCCTACTAAAACCCCATGGAAGACGTCTACCGCCAACTGGCCCGCCGTCTGGATTCGGTCCCGAACGGCTTTCCGGCGACCGAAAGTGGCGTGGAACTCCGGCTCCTGGCGAAACTCTTCACCCCTCAGGAAGCGGCACTGGCCGCCGGGATGCATCTGCTCTACGAACCGGCGGAGGCCATCGCTGCCCGGGCCGGGATGGAGCCCCAGGAGGCGTACCGGACGCTGAAGGACATGGCGCGCAAAGGACTGATCCGCGCTCGCCGGGGCGATGGCGGGCTGGTCTTCGCGCTGTTGCCCTTCGTGGTCGGCATCTACGAGGAGCAATTGCGCCGGATGGATGCCGAACTGGCCGCGCTGATGGAGGAGTACTTCCGGGAAATCGGCGGCCGGACCATTCTGGACGCGGCGCCGCCCATCCACCGGGTCATCCCCGTCCAGGAGGCCATCCCGACGGACCTGGAGGTCTTCCCCTACGAGCGCGCGGCGGCCATCGTAGAAAGCGCCAAATCCTGGGGCGTGCGGGATTGCATCTGCCGGACCCAGCAGCGGCTGATCGGCAAGGGCTGCGACGCTCCGCTGGAGGTCTGCCTGATTCTGGCGCCGGTGGAGGGCGCCTTTGACCACGACGAACTGACCCGGCCCATCACGAAAGAGGAGGCGCTGCAGGTCCTGCGGACGGCGGAGGAGGCCGGCCTGGTGCACACCACGGGCAACTTCCGCGACCGACACTACTACATCTGCAACTGTTGCCCGTGCTGCTGCGCCGTCCTGCGCGGGCTGACGGAGTTCGCCGTCCCCACGGCGGTGGCCCGCTCCGGCTTCCGCTCCGTGGTGGACCCGGAGGTCTGTCTGGGATGCGGGGTCTGTGTGGACCGATGCCCCTTTGGTGCCCTTTCAGTACCGGAGGACGTGGCGGTGGTGGATAGCGCCCGCTGCCTGGGATGCGGCGTCTGCACGCTGGCATGCCCGGCGGGCGCGATCCACCTGGAGCGCCTCCCGTCCGAGGAGGTCCCCCTCCCCCCGGCCAACATCCAGGAGTGGATGCTGCTGCGGGCCCAGGCGCGCGGGCTGAAGATAGAGGACGTGCTGTAGGGTTGGGCCGTCCGCTACGGGCAAGGGCAGACATCGTCTACAGCCAGTTCCTGCCCGCCGATAGCAAACGAAATCCAGCCCATTTCCTGGAAGTTGAACTGCACGAAGTCCCCGTGCAGCGTCAGCGTGCCTTTGTTTTGTCCCCCGGGGTCGTAGTTGACAGAGACAGCGACCCCGCCCAGGTTGGCATTCTGAAAGTCATTCCAGTTCCCTATGACGTTGTTGATAATGAGGTTGACATTGCCACCCCGGTCACGGAAGCGGAGGGTAATGCACTGAGCAGAGGAGCCCGTATTGAAGCCCAGGTTGACATTGTTGGGAAGCATCTCTTTCGCCTCCCGGCCTTCGGCCCACCCATCGCCCCCCACAGAAGCGCCTGAGCCGTTGGTCCAGTTCATATTCGCCCACTGGAACGGCAAAACCTGAATCGTTGCCCCTGAACTGGTGAAGAGAGTCGGGACCTGGTATTGACTCCCCACCGTCAAATCCTCAAAGTTTATGCAGTCCGTTAACGGAGACGGAGAGGGCGTTGGCGCCGGGGCGGGTGACGGATTGCAGGCAACCGTAAGGGTCACCACCAGCAACAGCAGCCCCAGGACCCCACAGAACCTGCGAATCGTGTCCGTGTTCTGCAGATGCGATTTGCTCTTCATTGGTGTATCTCCTTATTCGTGTCCATTCGTGAAATTCTTGGCGAATTCTGACGGGCCCTCCGCCTGTCGGCGCAGGAAGTCCAGCATCTCGTCCAGATTATCAAAGGTCCAGGACTGACCACTCTGGATGTGCTCCATCTCGCCGTGCCACCCGGCGGGCGGCGTGTGCGGGTCGGGATTGGCCTCGCGCCACAGCCGGATGAGGAACGACGCGTATTCAATGGGCATAGACATAGGCGCTCCATTTCCCAACCTTCGGTTTCAAGGATAGTTCCTCATCACCAGCGGCAGGTAGACGCGGTGCTGCGCTGCCCCGCCGCCCCAGAAGCCGCCGCCCAGGGTGTACCCCCCGCCGGTAAGCCCCCCCGCATCCGGCTGGCCGACGGTCCCGCCCAGGCTGTAACTCCCGCCTGTGCTGAAGGTATAGCCCCCGCCGTCTATCGTGCTCCAGGTCAGGTCATAGCCGCCGCCGGTCTGGGCCAGAGCCAGGGCCGGGAGGAGCACGGGCAGCGCCAGAAGCAGCCAGACCAGGTAGCGAAATAGTTTGCGCATGACCGCCTCCTTATCGCTCGCCGCTGGTGGGAAGGGGTTCGGTTTCGGGCCGCTCCAGCAGGTCCCGGTTGCGCTGGTAGTCCAACCCCATCTCCGGCGGCTGGCCGTAACCTTCAGGGTAGAGGTAGGTGCCCCGCTCCCCGGCCGGCTTGTTCACCTCGGCCTGCACCGGGTGGTCGCGCAGGTAAGGGTCAT
>JAPYWT010000439.1 GCA_028276215.1 Thermoflexus sp.
CCATCGGGCGCCGGGGCGTGTTCATCCACACGTCCACCCCCTGCACCAGATAGCGGGCCACGTGCATATCGTAATCTTCAATGAAGGCAATCCGTCCGCCCACCCCCGGGTCTTTGGCGAACGTGTACACCTGCTGGAGCAGATACTTGCCCGCATCGTCGGCCGGGTGGGCCTTCCCGGCAAAAATGAACTGGACCGGACGGTAGGGGTCATGCAGGATGCGCTTCAGCCGTTCGGGGTCCTGGAAGAGCAGGTTGGCCCGCTTGTACGTGGCGAACCGACGGGCAAAGCCAATCGTCAGCGCCTCCGGGTCCAGGAAGGCCCCCGCCACCAGCACCTGGTCGGGGTCCATCTCGCCGGAGATGCGCCGCTGGCGGGCTCGCTCCCGGATAAACGACATCATCTTCCGCTTCTGCTCCTCGTGGATGGCCCAGAGTTCCTCGTCCGGGATGTCGTCCAGCCGCTCCCACAGGTCCGGGTCGTCGTGCCGTTCCAGCCAGTCGTGGCCCAGGTACTTGCGGAAGAGATGGTTCAGCGGACCGGGAATCCACGAGGGCAGATGGACGCCGTTGGTGATGTGGATGATGGGCACCTCCTCCACGGGCCGGTCGGGCCAGAGGACTTGCCACATCCGGCGGGTGACCTCCCCGTGCAGGCGGCTGACGGCATTGCGATGTTCGGAGAAGCGCAGGGCCAACGCGGTCATGTTGAACTCGGGACCGGCGGGGCCGTTCAATTGACCCAGTTCCAGAAACTCCTCCCGGGTCAGCCCCATCTCCTCCCAGTATCCGTGGAAATATTTTTCCACCATCGGCAGGTTGAAGACGTCGTGCCCGGCGGGGACCGGGGTGTGAGTGGTGAAGACGGTGGTGGCCCGCACCGCCTCCGCGGCCTGCTCAAATGCCCATCCCTGAGCGACCAGTTCCCGGATTCGTTCCAGGACCAGGAAAGCACAGTGGCCCTCGTTCAGGTGCCAGACGGCCGGGTTCACCCCCAGTGCCCGGACCGCCCGGACGCCGCCGACGCCCAGCACAATCTCCTGGCTGATGCGGGTCTCCCGGTCGCCGCCGTAGAGGCGGGACGTGAGCATCCGGTCCCAGGGCTCGTTCTCCGGCAGATTGGTGTCCATCAGGCAGATGCGTGCCCGTCCGACCCGGACCTGCCAGAGGGCGACCTGGACCGAACGGCCGCCCAGTTGGACCTGGATGCGAACCGGATTCCCCTCCGCGTCCTGGACGGGAAGCAGCGGGGTCTCCTCTATGCGGAGGGGCTGATAGACCGCCTCCTGCCAGCCGTGAGAGGGGATATGCTGGCGGAAGTAGCCCTGCGAATAGAGGAATCCCACGCCCACCAGCGGGAGTCCCAGGTCGCTGGCCTCTTTGGCGTGGTCACCGGCCAGGACGCCCAGGCCGCCGGAGTAGATGGGAAGGGAAAAGTGGATGCCGAACTCGGCGGAGAAATAGGCCACGGGCCGCTGGTCCGGGTAGGCCTGACGGGCCCAGAGGTGCCCGTTGCCCATCTCCCGGTCAAAGGCCAGGACGACGGCGTCGTACTGGCGCAGGAACAGCGGGTCCCGGGCAATTTCCTGGACCCGCTCCGGTGTGACCTCCAGCAGCATCCGCACCGGATTATGGCCGGTGGAGCGCCAGAGAGGGTAATCAAACATCTTGAAGAGGTCGCGCGCGTCCTGATGCCACGACCACCACAGATTGTACGCCAGGTCCGCCAGCCGCTCTATGCGGGGCGGCAGTTTCTGCCGAATGACAGCCGGAATTTCCCCCATACTCTCTACCCCATACTCCTTATTCCCTATCTCTTCCCCAACACCAGTACCAGAGTGAGGACTGCGGCGGTGACCAGACCGAATTCCAGCAGGACAGCGGGTTTGAGACGGTCCAGCAGATACTGCTGAGCGATACCCGTCGCCAGATAGAAGAACAGCAGCAAGAGCAGGCTGGCGGTCCAGTTATCCAGCCGCCAGTAGTTCAACGCCCAGGTTGCCTCCCCTACCACCAGGCCGACGACGGCAGAGTAGAGGATTACCCGTGCCGCGCGGGTTTCCGCTACTCCCAGCAGGTCCAGCGCGATGAGAAACGCCACCAGTGTCACTTCCGTTGCGGTGACCAGGCTGCGGGCACGAGTGCGGTAAATCAGGTAGAAGAAGACCAGGGCCAGCAGATAGGCCAGGATGTTCAGCCCCAGGCGGGCCCGGGTGGCGGCGGGATGACGGGGGGAAAGAGCGGCGAATTCGGCAGCGACCGCCAGGCCGATAAGGACCATGGCCATAAGAAGCCCCCCGCCCCAGACGACCTCGGTGGGTGCCAGTTCCACCAGATAGGCCGCCATCCCGCCCAGGAGGCCGGGGAGCACCCAGGAGAAAACGAGGGGGCGCGGCAAACGGTCGGGGGCATCGGGATGGGCCGCCAGGATGTAGCGGGCCCCCATGGCCGCCAGGCCTGCAACCAGGACAACCAGAAGCCCTCCACCCGTCAGGTTCACCTCCAGGGGGGAGCCCAGCAGGTGGAACCGCCGGGTGACCTGAGGCAACTGGACGAAACGGAATAGCACGCTGGTCAGCAGGATCAGCGCGATCAGTACTGAAAGCCGGTCCCGATTCAATCGGGGAATGCGTTCGGCCATAAACGGGGCAAATTGTACCCCCAGGCGGCTGTTTTGTCAATCCAGCGCGTTCTTTCACGTAATTTGACTTGACACGAAAGGGAAACCGCTGGACAGATTTGCCTCCTGTTCAGGAGCAGGTTATAATGGGGGGTGGAGCAAGAGCCAGTGGCTTACCCGCTTGCTGAACCATGTGCAATATTCTTGAGGGAGCACTGCCCCCTGGCGCTGGCGCACCCTCTTCTGTCCTTATTGAGATTCGCCTTGCTATAGTAACAAATTTGAGGGGCGGTTTCCCTCGGTGCTTATGCAGGGCTTTGGGCCCCTCCCCCCTTCACCCCCCTCCCCATCGCTTCACTCT
>JAPYWT010000440.1 GCA_028276215.1 Thermoflexus sp.
CAAAACCCCTCTTCAATCCCCCCCTCTCCCCTGGCCGCAGGCCAAGGGGAGAGAGGGGACAAAGGGGGGTGAGGAGCCAGGAAGATTTGGAGATCAGGAAGTGTCAACCAATTCTGAACCATCCCCCATCAGGGAGGAAAATGAAGCGAGAATATGATTTTTCCAAAGGCATACGAGGCAAATTCTACCGCCCGGATGTACAACTTCAACTGCCTGTTTATTTGGATGAGGACGTTGCCGATTTTGTACCGTATTCAGATGGGACGGGATATGGCCTGGCATTGGGAACGACCGCCGGGGCTGGATTGGTCGCTGGAGTGGAGAGCAGGGCAGTGACAGGAATGAATGGCTGATGATACGAGAATGGTCCCCCGAAGAGATCGCCGCCGCGCGGGAGAATCTCCGGCGGCGGCAGGAGGCCGCCTACCGGGCCCGTGAAGAGCGGCGAGCGAGGGCCGCTCAGGCCCTCCGGGACGCGGCCCGGCGGGTCTTCCCGCGCTTCCCCGCCGTCCGGCGGGCCTACCTCTTCGGCTCCGTCACTCAGCCCGGCGGAATGGGGCCCCGGTCGGACGTGGACGTCGCCGTGGAGGGAAAACTGAGCGCGGAGGACTACTTCGCCCTCTGGCGTGCCCTGGAGGAGGAAAGCGGACAGCCCGTAGACCTGGTGGAACTGACCGAAGACCTCCCCTTCGCCCATCGGATACGGGAACAGGGAGAAATCCTTTATGAACGGGGACATCCAAACGTTAAAAGCGGAGATAGAGGCTGACCTGGCAACCATCGCCGCAATCTATGCGGCTCTGGATCGGTACAGCGGCAAATTAGACACCGAAGAGGGGCGGATTGCGACAGCGTACTATCTGCACAATCTGTACAACGCTTTTGAGAACATCTTCCGGCGTGTGGCAAAGACCTTCGGGAATGCGATCGGTGAAGATTCTGGATGGCATGCGGACCTGCTCCGACGGATGCGCCTGGACATCCCGGATGTACGCCCGCATCTGATCAGCGAAACCGCCTACGATTGCCTGGACGAATTACGCCGATTCCGGCATATTTTCCGGAGCGCCTATCGGCTGGAACTGGACACAGACCGCCTCGCTTTGGTCCTCAAAAAAGCCCAGGCACTCCGGGAAATCTATCGCGCGGAGATGGCCCAGTTCCTCTCCTTCCTGGATGGACTGCTCTCCAGCGCCCCATAATCCTTACTCCATACCCCATAATCCAACAAGGAGGTACCATGGTAAAAGTCGGCATCAATGGATTCGGCCGTGTCGGACGGCAGGTCTTTAAGGCCATGCGGGATATGTACGGGGACCTTCTGGAGGTGGTGGCGGTCAACGACATCACTTCCCCCGACGTTCTGGCCCACCTGCTCAAGTACGACTCCAACTACGGCCACTTCAACGGCACCGTAGAGGTGCAGGGCAGCAGCCTCTTCGTGGACGGGAAAGAGGTCCGGGTCTTCGCCGAAAAGGACCCGGCCAACCTCCCCTGGAAGGACCTGGGGGTCCAACTGGTGATAGAGTCCACGGGCATCTTCACCGACGCCACGAAGGCGGCGGCGCACCTGCAGGCCGGCGCGCGCAAAGTCATCATCACCGCGCCGGCCAAGAACGAGGACATCACCATCGTCCTCGGCGTCAACGAAGATAAGTACGACCCGGCGAAGCACCACATCGTCTCCAATGCCTCCTGCACCACCAACTCGGTGGCGCCGGTAGCGAAAATCCTCCACGACAACTTCGGCATTGAGTACGGCTTCCTGACCACCGTCCACGCCTACACCAACGACCAGCGGATTCTGGACCTGCCGCACAAGGACCTGCGGCGGGCGCGCGCGGCGGCCCTCTCCATCATCCCCACCACCACCGGCGCCGCCAAGGCCGTCGCACTGGTCATCCCCGAACTGAAGGGGAAGTTTGACGGCATCGCGCTGCGGGTGCCCACCCCTACCGTCTCTATCTCCGACTTCGTCATCACCCTGCAGAAGCCGGTGACCCGCGACGAGGTCAATGCCGCCTTCAAGGCCGCCGCCGAGGGCCGCCTGAAGGGCATCCTGGGCTACACCGAGGAGCCGCTGGTCTCGGTGGACTTCAAGGGTGATTCCCACTCCGGCATCGTGGACGGCTCCCTCACCATGGTCATCGGCGAGCGGATGGTCAAGGTCCTGGTCTGGTACGACAACGAATGGGGCTACTCCGTCCGCGTGGCCGACCTGGCCGCGCTGATGGCCCGGAAACTCTAAACCCTGGCATCCGGTCCCCCTGGGGGCCGGATGCCATCCCAACCATGACCACTTTCCCGCTCTCTGTACGGGTCAATGGAACCGAACTGCAGGCCACCAGCGAGGTCCACTATCAAAAACTCCTGGCCCTGCAGGCGTTTCTGCACGGCCTGTTGACCAGTCCGGTCCGGGACCACATCGCGGAGGTCGTCCTCTTCGGCAGCGTGGCGCGGGGGGACCCTGAGCCGGATAGCGACGTGGACCTCCTCATCGTGGGAACGCGCCACCTGGAAACGCTGCAAGAGGTCGGATGGGAAGTGGCGGAGGGCCTGCTGGCCCCTCATTCCGTTGTAGGACAACTGCTCGCAGTTGTCCTACAAAGCGGCCAAATCCGACAGAATTGGGACACGCCCAGCGCGGCCCACGGCCATTACCGGCTGGCCGTGGATGGAGCGTACAACGCGGCGGAACTCTGTGCCCAAGCCTTCCTCCTGGGGGAGGCGGAGGAAATGCCCTCCCGCCACGGGGCCATCATCCGCCTCTTCAGCGACCGCTTCCTGAAGACCGGACGCCTGCCAGCATCCCTGGGCAGGCAACTGAACGCGGCGCTGGAAAACCGGAACCGGGCCCGATATGTCTACGAGACGCAAGTGACCGAATCACTGGCACAGGAGACCCTGGCGCTGGCGGAGAGTCTGCTGGCCCACCTGCGCGATGCTCTCTACCAGGACCCGGTCGGCCAGC
>JAPYWT010000441.1 GCA_028276215.1 Thermoflexus sp.
CTGGCCTACGACACTCTCACCGGCGAGCAGGTCAACGAGGGAGTGACCGACGACACGGGACGGCTGCGGTTCACCGCGGCCGTACGGGGCGCCGTTCGCATTGTCGTCCCCTACCTGGGCATTGGCCGCGTGGTGGAGGGGGAGGGGGCCAGCGTCTACATCCGCATCGCGGCGCCAACAGGAAGCCCATAATGGACCAGCCAGCATCTTCTCCTGCTCAGCCCTCCCCTCCTGCACCCCAGGAGGTCTCTGCTCCTCCGTCTTCTTCGGTGCGAGGGCCTCTTTCCCGCCTTCCGTCCCCGGTCATCTGGCTGGGAGGGGTCGGGGTGGCGATTCTGATCATCACACTGGTCGCATTGCTGGCCCTCCGCCCCGTCCTCTTCCCCCGGCGTCCGGCGGGGATTCCCCTTTCCGTCACGCGGGTGGTCCCGGGCGTCAGCCCTCTGCCCGTCCCCGAGCCACCCGTGGCCGAAATCGGCAACACCGAGGTCTCCCTGCCCATCCCCACATCCCTGGAGGTGGGCGGGCGCACCTTCCCGGTGCAACCGGCAAGGGTGGAAGGCGGCGTCTGGAACGTGCCGAAGTCCGGTGCTGACACTGCCTTCTGGGCGTACAGCACCGTCATCCACTACGTGCTGGCCCTGGAGCCAACGGACGAAAACCGGGCACTGGTCGGTGGACTGCGGGAGGGGGATGAAATTGGGCTGCGCCTTTCTGACGGCGTCCGTCTGACCTTCCAGGTGGTCCGGCAGAAGACGGTCCCCCCAGGCGATGAGACGCTCTTCTCCCAGGCGCGCCCTGGCTTGACACTGGTCGTGCTGGAAAAAGAAGGGGAGCGCCTGGCCGCAGTCGCCGATTTTCGGGAGCGGGTAGAACCGACGCCCCCGGCCAGCAGTCCCACGGCCGGCCCTGGTCAGCCCGTGCAGGTGGGAACCGCGCGGGTGACGGTCGTGGAGGGACACGCGGAGCGGGGTCTATCCGACCTCCCGGTGGGGACGGTGGCCTTTTTTGTGGAAGTGCGCGTGGAGAACAGCGGGACGGCCTCTCTCTTTCCGCGCGATTTCGCGGCCGAACTGCTGGACGCGGACGGCAACCGGTACGTCCCCTCTCCGTCTCTGGCGGGAAAGGGGAAGAACGGCCCGTTGCCGGAGGAGATACCCGCCGGGGGAAAGGCGGAGGGAACATTCGCCTACGTGATTCCCGAAGCAATCTCCGGCCCCACGCTGACCTGGGTTTTCGGCCCCCAGGCGGCATCCGAACTGCGGGCCCGGTTTTCCCTTTCTTACGCTCCCCCGCCTGTTGCTGCGGCAGAAGCGGAGGTGGAAGTTACCCAGGCGTTTCTGGGGGAGGGAGGCGAAGTTCTGCATGTCGTCGCCCGGGTGCGCAACCGGGGTTCAGCCACGTTGACGGTGACAGAGCGGGATGTTTCGCTGAGTTCGCGCGCGGGCCCGGGTGAGTTGCAGGTGGCGGCGCCGCCGCTGCCCTGGGAGATTGGGGCGGGCCAGGAGCGGGAGGTGGAACTGCAGTTTGCCCGGCCCCGGGCGCCGTCCTGCGTGGTGACGATTCTGGGCTACACCTTTGAGATTTCCGGCCTGCCGGAATGATGGGGGTCGGATGCGGGCGGTCTCCGATTTCCGCGTCGCCTGCAGGGCCTGCAACTCCCGCTCCAGCCGTCGCTGGCGGGCCCAGATGGAGAAGACCAGGGCAAACGTCAGCCCCCAGAAAACCGCGTATGCTGCGACCAGATAGACCGGCATGGTTCCTCCTTCAGACGGTAGATTGGTAACGGGTAAATTGGTCATTGGTCATTTTGTCATTTTGTCATTTTGTCATTTTGTCATTGGGTCATTCTTAACGCGGCCAATGCGTCGGCGAAGCGCTCCAGGCGGATCCGCTGGCGCAGCAGCGTCACATAGAGCAGGGTGAACGCCGCCAGCGAGACCAGCAGCGTCTGCACCATGCGCGGCGTCAGCGTCATCTCCCCGCCACCAGTGAGGATGTCCGGGTGGATGGTGCGCCACCAGCGGATGGCGAACCAGGAGAGGGGCACCGTCACAAAAGCAACGATGCCGTAGACGGCGGCGAAGCGGGCCTGCCGCTCCGGCCCCTCCACCGCCCGGCGCAGCATCCCGTAGGCGATGTAGATGAGCAGTTGGACCGCCGAGATGGTCAGCCGGGGCTCCCAGGTCCAGTACGTTCCCCAGACTGGCCGCGCCCACAGGGAGCCGGTGATGACCGCCATCGTGATGAACGTCAGTCCCACCTCCACCGAGGAGAGGGCCAGGATGTCCCACTGGCGCTCCCCCCGGATCAGGTACAGGATGCCCGCCAGAAACGTGACGAAGAAGGCGAAGAAGCCCACCCAGGCGGAGGAGACGTGGAAGTAGAAGATGCGCTGGACGTCCCCCATCGTCGCCTCCCGGGGGGCGTAGAGGAAGACCATCCCCAGGGCGGTCAGCACGGCGACCGCCGAGGCCAGGGCCAGGATGAGGCCAGGAAGATCGCGGTGTCGGTTCATCGTTCATTCCTCCAGAACGTATCCGAATGTGAGTGTGGCGACGGCCAGGATCACCAGGTCATAGACGACGATGAGGCGGAGCCATCCGCCCGCTTCTGTCAGCGTCCCCCCTTCCAGCAGCGCGCCGGTGGTCTGGACGGCCGCGATGAGGACCGGGAAGGCCAGGGGGAGGAGAAGGACAGGCAGCAGAACCTCGCGGGCGCGGGTATTCACCGCCATCGCCGCCAGCAGCGTCCCTACGGCGGCGTACCCCACCGTCCCCAGCATCGTCACCAGCAGCACCTCCGGGCGCAGCAGTGGGACGTTGAACAGTCCGGCAAACAGGGGAAGCAGAATGACTTCCACGATGAGCATAAAGAACAGGTTCCCCAACGCCTTGCCGAAGAATATGGCCGTCCGGTCCACCGGCGCCAGCAACAGGCCGTCTATGCAGCCGGTCTG
>JAPYWT010000443.1 GCA_028276215.1 Thermoflexus sp.
CCGCCTGCTGGCCCTGCTCCAGCAGGCCGACGGGCAGGCGTGAATGGAAACCACGAAGGACACGAGAATAAAACCACGAAGGACACGAAGGACACGAAGGGTTTGTTATATTTCTTGAAATTTCGCGCCTTTCGTGCCTTTCGCGCCTTTCGCGTCTTTCGTGCCTTTTCGCGTCATTCCCTGCACTCAGGAGGCCAACATGTCCCGGAATACCCTCTCTGACCTGAAATCTCTGTTCCGCTTCCCCTTCCAGGGGCCCGAGTGGGCCAGCCGGTTCATCATCGGTTGTGCCCTGTTCATCGCCAGTTACATCATTCCCATTGTGCCGATGCTCTTCGTGTACGGCTACGTCGTGGATGTGATGCGCCGGGTCATCGGGGGAGAGGAACCCGGCCTTCCTCCCTGGCAGGATTGAGGCCGTCTCTTTATGGACGGCCTGCGGGCCTTCGCGGTTGGCCTGGTGTACCTGCTGCCGGGGACACTGGTCTACTTTGGAAGCGTGGGCCTGTACTTCGCCAGTTTCTTCGTGCCCCTGGCCCTGGGGGTGGAGGAGCAGCAGATGCTCTGGATTGTGATGGGAGCAATGGTTATCCTGTTTGTGGGTCTCTTTCTGGGTTTCCTGTTGTATTTCCTGGGAGCGATTCCCCTTCCGGCGGCGCTGGCCCATTTTGTCGCCGAGGACCGGCTGGGCGCAGCCTTCCAGGTGCGCCGCTGGTGGGCCGTTCTGAAAGAACGACGGTGGGAGTATGCCATCGCCTGGCTGTTGCTCTTCGGACTGATGGGCATCATGTGGTTCGCCATGACGCTCCTGTACTACTCTCTCTGCCTGTGCTGGCTGATACCCATTGCGATTGTCCCCGTGAGTTTCTACGTGACGCTGGTTGTCGGTGCGCTGTTCGCGATGGTCTGGAGGGATTACGGGGTACGGAGTACGGAGTAGGAAGTAGGGAGTATGGAGTAGGGGGATTTATGGAGACACGCATCACGATTATCGGTCTGGGTTGTGTGGGGAGTTCTATCGGGTTGGCGCTGCGGAAGCAGGAGCCGTCGCTGGAGGTGATGGGGCACGATATAGACCCGGCGGTGGCCCGCAGGGCGGCCCAGATGGGGGCCGTGAGCAAGACCCACTGGAACCTGCCCGCCGCCTGCGAGCGGGCCGCCATGGTCATCCTGGCGCTGCCCCTGCCCGCCGTGCGGGAGACGCTGGAGGTCCTGGGCCCCCATCTGGAGGAGGGGTGCGTCGTCACCGATACGGCGACCCTCAAGGTGCCGGTGCTGGAATGGGCGCGGAAATCGCTTCCGGCGCGCGTCCGCTTCGTGACCGGGTTGCCCATCCCCGGCCCCAAAGTCCCGCTGACCGGACCCCTGGCGGGCACTGACGCCGCGCGGGCGGACCTCTTTGAGGACGGCTTCTACTGCGTCACACCGGCCGCCGATACCGACCCCGAGGCGGTGACCGCGCTCCTGGGGCTGATTCAGGCCATCGGCGCCCGACCGCTCTTTATGGACCCGGTGGAGTGCGACGGTCTGCAGGCCGGGGCGGTGGACCTGCCCACCTTCATCGCCGTTGCCCTGGTGCGCACGCTGGTGGGGACCCCCGGCTGGGCTGATATGCGCAAACTCGTGGGCTACGACTTCGCCTCGCTGACGGGGCCGGTGGTGGCGGATGCGGCCGCCTGGCGGATGGAGGCACTCCTGAACCGGGAGAACCTTCTCCGGCGGCTGGATATGTTCATGGAGGAGGTCGGGCGCATCCGCCAGTGGCTGCTGGAGAGCGACGAGCAGGCCCTGCAGGGCGCCTACGCGCAGGCCGCCTCGGGTCGGGCCCGCTGGCTGCAGGAGCGGGCCAGCGGCATGCACGAGGAAGCGGGAGAACCGGTCCAGGTCCCCAGCATGGGGGAGCAGATGTCCCAGATTTTCTTCGGCGGCCTCTTCCGCCGCCGTCCGCCCCAGAAAAAGTGAGACATCCAGGGGGTACAAAGGGGCGGCCCGGTGGCCCCTCTGTGCCCTCTGTATCTCGCGGTGGTAGGGATGAACCGTCCCCTGCGCATCCTGATGATTGCGCCGACCTCTTTCTTCCTGGACTACGGCTGTCACGTCCGCATTCTGGAGGAGGCGCGGGTCCTGCAGCGACTGGGGCATCAGGTGACCATCGCCACCTACTATCTGGGGCGGGACATCCCCGGGCTGGAAATTGTCCGTTGCCGTCCCACCCCCTGGCGGGCCGACTACGAGGTCGGCTCCAGTCTGCACAAACTGGCTTTTGACGTGTTCCTGGCCTGGCGGGTGCTGGGCCTTCTCCTGCGCCGCCGCTTTGACCTCATCCACGGCCACCTCTACGAGGGCGCCCTCATCGGACGGGTGCTGGGCCGCCCCTGGCGTCTGCCCGTCGTCTTTGACCGGCAGGGGAGTTTGACCGGGGAGATGGTGGACCACCGCTTCCTGAACCCCCACGGCCCCTGGTACCGCTGGGTGCGGCTGCTGGAGGAGCGCATCAACGAGATGGCCGACGTGATTGTCACCAGCACCCAGCAGGGGGCCGTCCAACTGGGCCACCTGGGGGATTCCGTCCGCATCCGTCCCCTCCCCGACTGCGTCAACGCCGACTTTTTCCGTCCCGGGGTGCTCTCGCCGGAGGAGGTGGCGGCCCGTCGGGCCGCGCGGGGGATTCCGCCCGGGGCCACCGTTGTCGTCTATCTGGGGCTTCTGGCCGACTGGCAGGGCATCCCCCAACTGCTGCAGGCCGCCCGTCATCTGAAGGAGCGGGGCCGGGAGGTCTACTTCCTGGTCGGCGGCTTCCCGGCGGAAGCGTACTACCAGGATCAAGCGCGCCAACTGGGCGTGGACGACCGGGTGGTCTTCACGGGCAAAGTCCCCTACGAAGAGAGTCCGGCCCACCTGGCGCTGGGGGACATCGCCGTGGCGCCCAAACTCTCCGCCACCGAGGG
>JAPYWT010000445.1 GCA_028276215.1 Thermoflexus sp.
TTTGTGTGAGAGAAAAATCTTGTACGACGTGGTTTCAGGGCCGTTAGACCCCCGTTTTTGACACATTGTACGACACCCAGAGGGGGGTTCTGGAAATACAATTGCTCTTGTATGGCTATTTTACCAGATGTTATCGGGGATGTCAAATTCGCCGGAGAAGGGGGAGACAAGGACATAGAGAAAGAGCAAGCACCAAAGGGGACAGCCAGCAAAAGGGCAGGCCCACCGCCTACTTCCGCTCCAGAAGGGCCCGAAACCAGACAATCAAATCCCCGGGAGTCCCGATGCGCAGCCCCGAACGCCGGGCAACCTCCGGGTCGTCCAGAAAATGGCGGCGGTCCAGCGTGACCAGGTCATCCACCCCCGCCCTCATCGCCGCCGCCAGAATCGCCGCATCCTTGGGATGAATCATCCGCGCCGCCTGCAGAACCTCCTCCCGGGTCGGCGACGGAACCCGCTCCACAGGACAGGCCGCCAGCCACTCCCGGTAGTAGGGAATGGCCGCCGGAAGTTTGCGTTGGAGGTTGCGCTCCGCCTCTATCAGAACCTCTTCCGACAGGACCACCGTGAGCAGTTCTGCCTCCGCCAGGGTGAGAATCAGGTTTGCCGCTCCCCGGGGCGAAGCCAGCCCCGCCAGAAGCACACTCGTATCTACGAAGACCCTAACCCAGGCCATACTGCTCCCGAACGTAGGCCTCCCGCTCCTGCTCCAGCCCCTCCAGCAGGTCTTCCAGCGTGACCCCCTCCCGTTGCATCAGTGCTTCCACCGCCCGGGCAATCTCCGGGACAACCAGCCGCTTACGGGTGGCGATCAGCGTCTCTCCCACCCAGAGAAGCGAGAACAGGTCGCCGTCCTGGATGCCCATCTCCCGGCGCACCTCGGCGGGTATCGTGAACTGTCCGCGCTCCCGAACCTGCACCACCGTGGGTCCACCTGTCCGCATATTCCCTCCGGTCATCAGAATTTCTGAGACCATTATACCCCGGAGGAAAACAGACGTCAAATAGAAACCACAGCCGACCGCGCAACATGACGCAGGGCTTGTCCATGCTCTATGAGAGTGTTCGTAGTGAGCCGCTAAGCGTAGCGGAGTGGCGTCCAAAAGGCCCAGAACGGCACTCCGCTGGCGGGTCATTCCTGACTACGAACGAACAAGATTAGAACGTTGATAAGCCCTGGGTGGAACTGATGTTCATTGACTTCATCGGCGTCGCCCTGGACCAACTATATAACCAGGCGGCCAAGATGAAGTACATGTTCGGCGGGAAGGCCCGCCTGCCCATCGTCCTGCGGACCACCTGCGGTGCCGGGATGTGTGCCGCTGCCCAGCACTCCCAGTCGCTGGAGGCCTGGATGATGCACATCCCCGGCCTCAAAGTGGCGGTCCCCTCTACCCCTTACGACGCCAAAGGGCTGCTCATCACGGCCATCCGGGACGATAACCCGGTCGTGTTCATTGAGCACAAGATGCTCTACGGCATAGAGGGAGAAGTCCCGGAGGAACCCTACACCATTCCCTTCGGCCAGGCCGATGTGAAGCGAGAGGGGACGGACGTGACCGTCGTCGCCACGATGGCGATGGTCCACAAGGCCCTCGCCGCTGCTGAGGAACTGGCCAAAGACGGCATCTCGGTGGAGGTGGTGGACCCCCGCACGCTGACCCCGCTGGATGTGGAGACGATTGTCAACTCGGTGAAGAAGACGCATCGGCTGGTAGTCGTCCACGAGGCGGTGAAACACGGCGGGGCAGGAGGCGAGATTGTGGCCTCGGTGGTGGAGGAGGCCTTTGACTATCTGGACGCCCCTCCGAAACGAGTGGCCGCTCCCTTCACGCCGGTACCCTTCAGCCCCGTGCTGGAGCAGGCGTTCATCCCCAGCGTGGAGAAGATTGTCGCCGCCGTAAAGGAGGTCGTGGCCTGAAAAGACCTTTCGGTGCTCATGGCGGGCGGGGGGTCTCCGCCCGCCTTTTACTTCTAAAGCGTGAAGGTGACTATGGATAGCCCAATTGTCGGGATCATCGCTAACCCGGCCTCCGGTAAGGACATTCGCCGCCTGGTGGCCCACGGCTCGGTCTTTGACAACATTGAGAAGACGAACATCGTCCGGCGAGTATTGCTGGGACTGGAGGCCGTCGGGGTAGAGCGGGTGCTCTTTATGCCCGACTACTTCGGTATTGTACCCAGGGCGCTGGAAAGCATCCATGTCCGCATAGACGTCCGCCCGCTCCCAATGCGGATCCGGGGCAATCAGGACGATTCCACGCTGGCAGCGACCCTGATGGCCGAGGCCGGGGTCGCCTGTATCATCACCCTGGGCGGGGATGGCACCAACCGGGTGGTGGCAAAGGGCACGGTGGACATCCCCATTATGCCCATCTCCACCGGGACCAACAACGTGTTCCCCTTTATGGTGGAGGGCACGATTGCCGGCATGGCCGCGGGCATTGTTGCGACGGGCAAAGTCCCCCTCCAGGAAGCCACCTTCCCCACCCATCGCCTGGATGTGCTGGTGGACGGTCAGCCCGTAGACCTGGCGCTGGTGGACGTGGCCGTCTACGACGACCCCTTTGTGGCCACCCGGGCCATCTGGGACATCAGCAAGGTCCGGGAAATCTTCCTGGCCCGGGCTGCTGCCAGCAATGTGGGCCTCTCCTCTATCGGCGGGAACCTCCACTGTGCCCGGATGGACAGCCAGCACGGGGCCTATCTTCGCCTGGTTGACCTGGACAGCGCAGAAGGGGTGGAACTGACCGCTCCGGTCGGACCGGGACTGGTGAAACCGGTGCGGGTCTCCGCCTTTCGGCTGCTGGAGGTCGGAGACGAGGAGGCCGTGCACTTTCGCCCGTCCATCCTGGCCCTGGATGGGGAGCGGGAGGTGGAGACGCACCGGGACCGGGAGGTGGTGATCCGCCTGAGCGACCGGGGGCCACGCGTGGTG
>JAPYWT010000447.1 GCA_028276215.1 Thermoflexus sp.
ACAGTGGATGTCCCAACCCGTGTCCCGACGTCAGGTAAAACCAGGGTTGACGGTTCGGAAAATCTGGGGTATCCTTGCTGGCGCGACCGGAACACGAAGGAGGAAGCAATGGACGACGTCTTTGCCGACATTGACGGTCACACGGAAGAGTACCTGGCTCGCCTGAAGCGGGCGCTGGCCCAGCCCAGCATCGCGGCTGAAGGAGCAGGCATCGCCGGGATGGCCGCCCTGCTGGCCGACGACCTGCGCGCGGTCGGCTTCCAGGTGGAGGCCGTCGCTACCGACGGACCACCGGTCCTCCTGGCCCGGATGGAGGGGCGCCGGCCCGAGCGCCTTCTCTTCTACAACCACTACGACGTCCAGCCGGTGGACCCGGTGGAACTCTGGACCTCGTCTCCCTTTGAGCCGATCGTCCGGGACGGCAAACTCTACGCCAGAGGAACCTCCGACAACAAGGGGGCCATCTACGCCCGGCTGGCGGCGGTGGAGTCGTACCGCCGCGTGCGCGGCGACCTTCCCGTCGGCGTGACCTGGGTCATTGAGGGTGAGGAGGAGGTGGGGAGCCTCCACCTCCACCAGTTTGTGGCCGCTCGGGAGGACGCGCTGCGGGGCGTCCTGGGGTGTGTCTGGGAGGCAGGTGGCCGGGATGCCCGCGAGCGGTATGAAATCGGCCTGGGCTGCAAGGGGATTCTCTACTTGGAACTGCGGGCGCGCGGGGCGGCGCGGGACCTCCACTCCGCCAACGCGGCGATTATCGCCAACCCCGCCTGGCGGCTGGTCTGGGCCCTCCACAGCCTACAGGGGCCCGATGGCCGGGTGCGCATCCCCGGCTTCTACGACGCCGTCCGCCCGCCCACGCCGGCCCAGCGGGCCGCCCTGGCCGACTGGGACTACCCCGAGGACGAGGTCCGCGCCCTCTACGGGATTGACCGTTTCCTGGATGGGTTGACGGGGATGGCCCTCAAGGAGCAACTCCTCTTCGGCCCCACCTGCAACATAGACGGCTTCCACAGCGGCTACGGCGGCCCTGGCTCCAAGACCGTCCTCCCCAGCCAGGCGGTGGCGAAACTGGACTTCCGGCTGGTCCCCGACCAGTGGCCCGAACAGGTCCTGGAAGCACTGCGCGCCCATCTGGACGCGGAGGGGTTTTCGGATGTGGAGATTGCCTGGTGGGAGGGGGAGGCGCCCTCCGCGGGCGACCCCGAGCATCCTTTCGTCCAGACCGCCGTCCGGGCCGCCGAACGGGTCTACGGCCACCGACCGGCGCTGTTGCCGATGATGGCGGGGACGGGGCCCGTCTACCTGCTCTGCGGCCAGTTCGGCACCCCGATGGTCACGGCCGGGGTGGGGTACGCCGATTCCCGCGCCCACGCGCCGGATGAGAACATTCGCCTGACCGACTTCGTGGATGGCGTCCGCTACATCGCGGCCCTGCTGAGCGAGTACGAGGACCGGTAGACCTGAGCGTGTAGCGTTGGCTGCCGGGGCCGGCTGCAGGCTGAAGTCGGCGCTACGATGTAGCGCCGGCCGCCAGGCCGGTATGGGGCGAGCACGAGAATCAGGCGTAGAGCAACAGGTAGACCCCGGTTCCGCCCAGGGTGGAGAGCAGCCACAGGGCCAGACTGATGCGCATCAGCCAGAGGGGACGGCGGGGCGGCCAGCGGCGGCGCCAGTTCATCCGCACGACGGTGTAGGTCATCAGCAACTGAGCCAGGCCGCCGGTCACGCCGTGCATAAAGGGGACGACGGTGGCCTGCTGGGCGAAGGCCGCGCTGCCCAGTCGGGCCAGTCCGACCCACGTCGGGACCATTCCGACCAGGATGGGCAGGTAGGCCAGGAAGGTCACCCAGGCCATCAGGCGGCAGTGGGTGGGGAACCCTTTCCGGCGGGCCAATACCCATCCGCCCACCGCAACCGCCCCCAGCGCCCACAGGCTGATCAGGGTCAAATCGGCGATGAGAGGTGCTCTGCTTCCCAGAAATCCGGACATACTTGCCCCCTTCTAAAAATCTCGTTTGTAGGATAACTGCTCGCAGTTGTCCTGCAACTGTTGGCTCATCCCACCAGCAGCCGCACTCCCAGGATGAGCAGCAGGACCAGCACGAGCATCCGGAACCGCTCCGGATTCAGGTGCCGGTCCAGACGCCCGCCCGCCAGGAATCCCGCTGCCAGGGCGGGCAGGGCGATCAGATACGCCCGCGCGACCACCGGGGTCATGTTGTGGGCCACCAGATGGCCCGCGACGACCAGCACGTCGTTGAAAATGAAAAGGGTCTGCAGGTTGGCCTTGAACTCGTCGGGGGGCCACTCCTGGGCCTGACCGTAGACGATGAGCGGCGGGCCGGAGGTGTTGTAGGCCCCGCCCAGCATCCCGGCCAGAAGGCCCACCCCCCAGGCCCAGGGGCGCCCGTTGGGCCGGGGCAGGCGGAAACCGAAAAGGGCATACAGCGCGTAGAGGGAGATGACGGCCCCCAGGGCGCCCAGTACGATTCGTTCGTCCAGCCGCCGCAGGGCGAGAATCCCCAGCGGGATGCCGAAGGCCATCCCCACCAGCAGAGGGTAGACGGCCCGGGGCTGGATTCGGGTCCGGTACCGACCCAGCATCAGCACGTCCACCGTCGTGGTGATCAATGCAACCAGGGGCGTGACGGTGCGGATTCCGACCAGTCCGGGCAGGATGGCCATCGGGATCAGCCCGGAGCCGAAACCGGTCAGCCGCTGGGTCAGCGCGGCGGCCAGGGTGACCAGTGCAACGGCAATATCTATGCTCAATCTGATGACTCCTTCCCGACACAGGCGGACAGCCGTAGCGCAGGCTGTCAGCCTGCCCCCAGGCCTGGCGGCCTGCGCTACCATTGTAGCGCAGGCGTAACTGTCCAGGCTTCCTCACCCCACCCCCGCCGCCTGCGGCGGCACCCCCTCCCCTCTCCT
>JAPYWT010000448.1 GCA_028276215.1 Thermoflexus sp.
TCCTGTTTGGTATGATTTGGACTGCGCCTAACGGCACCCGCTTCAGCCGCAGCCGCGAAGCGGCTGTCGGCTGGAAGCGGGGGTTAGGCGCGACCTCTCTGCGATTGTTGGACGCCGGGGGCGGGCCGAAAGGCCCGCCCCGGCCCTTCCCGGCTACCGGTTGCGCAGGACCAGGGGGAGGTATATTTTGTGACCTGCGTATACGCGCACTGTTGCCGTGGTCACATTGCCATCGCTATCCGTCGCCGTAAGGGTGATAACGTGCTCGCCTGGAGATAGGATCACCAGTACCTGACTCCCCGTCCCCAGGTTGCCGTCCCGGCTGGAGGACCAGCGCAGGGCCGTGTCCGGCAGGGTGCCATCCTCCAGGTCGCAGGCATAGCCCTGCAACCAGAGCGGCGTGCCCGGGCGATGGTGATGTTCCTCTCCGGCGAGAGGATGGATGACATCATCCACCTAAACAGCAAAAATCGGGCAATACCACCACCCCCTTTCACAAGGAGTTCACCCACGTTCTCCAGCGCGGCGGTCTGGCGGTGCGCAGCCCGCTGGATTTTTCAGGAGTCCGGAGCATCCGGTGGGCCTCCCCCAGGGAAGACAGAGGACGGGTGGTGGGAAGACGGGAGAAGACGCGCGGGTGGGGTAGCAGGAGGACGGAGAAATTCCGGAGGGACCCCGGGTCCCCTGAATTGGAATCCATCGGTGCTCCTTTCGGGTGGGACACAGGGAACGAAAAAGCGGCCCCGCCGGGACTTGACGGGAGCCGCCTTTTGTGGTATGGTATGGGTGACCTCCGCGCCGCCCCGATCGGCGTGGAGACGGCCCTCTGTCGGTGCTGTGGTCACCGCCGAGGGCGTTTTTGTTTGGAAAGGTGCAATTCAAAGTATACCCCAAAAGGAGCAGTTTGTCAAACGCGGCCGGACGGGGGTCCTGCTATCTGTTCGCCGCTCCTCCGCTCCCCCGCCCCCCCGCTCCCCCGCCCCCCGCTCCCCCGCCCCTCCGCTCCCTTGCCCCTCTGCCCCCCTGCCCCTCCGCTCCCCTGCTCCTCCGCGCCCTGCGCCTTGCTCCCTTGTGATTGTATGGCGATTTTACCACCCATTCCCCGGAGGGTCAAATCCGCTTCGGTTCGGGCGCTGATGCGATGTGTCTGGGCAGAAAAAGCGGACTGCAGGGGGATTGGGCACAGGGCAGGGGGCGGCAACGTCTCCGCACAAGTGCGGGGTGGGGAAGCGGAGGAAGGACTACCGGTCTTCCTTGGGGTACGGGCCCCGATCTCGGCGGCCAGCGCGTCCAGGTCGGCCCAGAGGGCGGAGAGGTCGGCGGGGGTGGCGGAGGAGGGACGGGCCGGGACCAGATGGGCGATGACCCGGCCGCGACGGGTGATGGCCACCGTCTCGCCCCCCTCCCAACACAAAGGGCACAAAGGACTCACAAAGAACACAAAGGGATAAAAAAATCATCCTTCGTGTCCTTTGTGTGGCCTTTGTGCCCTTCGTGGTTTTTACGAAACGATTCTTGGGTAGGGAGTTACGGCTCCTCCGGCCATTCGGCCGTGCAGCCGTAGTCCTGCAGGAGTTTCTCCAGTTCCGCCCGCAGCCGGGCCATTTCGCCCGTGGGGTCGTGCACCTCCAGCAGGACGGAGGCGTCCCGCAGGTCCTTCAGCCGCTGCGCCGCCTGCAGGAGCGGGTAGAGAAGACCGGCGCTTGTCCGCACCCGCAGGGTGAGGGGCCGCCGCTCCAGGGAGGGCGGCGGGGGCGGCGGCGCCTCCGGCGACACCAGCACCGCCCGGGGGTCCCGGAATACCTCCTCCGGCACCTCCTGCCGCACGTAAACCTGTTCGCCCACGCGCACGCCGAAGAGCCCCTGCTGCACCCCCTCCGCCACGGCCTGGTGGACCACCCGCTGGGGGTCCCGAGGCATGGGCTGCCCCGCCACGCCGGTGAAGAGGTTGCTCACCTGGGAGAGGGGCACCTCCCGGGCCTCCTCCACCCGCAGGGTCTCTTTCAGGTACTCCGGCGCCACCCGCTCCAGCAGGATGCCCGCCCCCTCCAGGGCCTGGCTCACGTACTGGTCAAAGGATTTGGCCCGGATGGCCTCCGGACTGCGGACCGAAAGACGGGCCAGGCCGCCGTCGCCGGGACGGTAGATGTCCTGGTAGGCCTGCCGCAGCAGGGCCTCCACCTCCGCCTCTTTGTCCTTCCACTGGTCCTGGACCTGGTCGCGGTCGTCCCGCTCCAGTTCCTTGAACGAGGGGGACTGGACGATCTCCCTCAGGGCCAGCCAGCGCCGGACGGCGGCGTGCAGGGCGGCCAGCCGGGCCGTCTCCGGGACCAGGAAGACCAGCATGTTGCGGTTGGTGCGGAGGCCCTCCCCGGCAAACTGCACCGCCTGCATCATCCACTCCCGCGGGTCGGGCGCATCCAGGGGGAGCACCACCAGAGTGGGCTGGGCCCGGTCGGGCACGTTGCGGGGGTCCTCCGGCGCGATGACCACCTGGAAGACCCCGCCGCCCTTTCCGGCCAGCCGCTCCAGCCAGTCCCGCAGCGCCTCCTCCACCCCCTCCGCCGTCACCTCCGCCTCAAAGTCCAGGATGACCTTGTTCAGGTTGGGCCGGGCGGTGAAGAGGTAGCGGCGGTCGCGGTAGCGCAGGTACCAGAGCCCCTCCCGCAACCGTCCCAGGACCTCCGAGGCCATGGCCGGGTTGATGTCGGGGCGGAGGAGGGCGGTGCGGATTTCCTCCTCGGTGGCGCCCACGTCTCGGGTGGCGGCGGAGATGCTGTACAGGAAGGCACAGGTGGCGGCCCGACCTGTGCAGTTAGCCCGAAGCACTGAAGGCGAACGACAAGGTGCCGGTCTGAAACCAGCGCTTGTACTCCCCGTTCCGAACTAAAGCAGTGACGGCAGCCAGAGCTAACGAACCGGGTTT
>JAPYWT010000450.1 GCA_028276215.1 Thermoflexus sp.
GACCTCGTGGGAGGTCTTCTTCACCGGCTTCCACGAACTGCTCTTCCCGCCGGACACCTGGACCTTCCCCACGTCCGACACCCTCATCCGCCTCTACCCGGAGCGGTTCTGGATGGACGTGGGGATGACGATTGTGGGGGCAGTGCTGGCGCAGGCCGTGCTGGTGGGAGGAGTGGCCGGTCTGTTGGAGTTTTTCAGGAAGAGGATAGGGTAAGCGCGGGGACGCGGATTGCTCTTTCCGGGTCGTCGTTCTACCAAAACCACGAAGGGCACGAAGGCTACACATAACTGCTGATGAGTACTTTGTGCTCTTTGTGGGGGATCATTGCCTGGAGCCCAAAAAGCACGAAAGGCGCGAACGGTATCTTCGCGCCTTTCGTGTTTTCTACTGAAGGGATGTGCGCTGGGCCGGTTACGGCGTATTTCTGAGCACCAGCGGCAGGAAGATGAAGTACCGCGGCATCTCTGCCACCGTGATGGTGAAGGACTGTTCGGCGAATGCCCCGGCCCGGTCGGTGACGCGCAGGACGACGGAGTGGTTGCCGACCTGTGCGCTGCCGGGCGTGCCGGAGAGGGAGGCCGTGCCGTCGCCGTGATCGGTCAGGGTGAGCCAGGCCGGAAGCGTCGGCGCGGTGATGGTGAGCGCGTCGCCGTGGGGCAGGTCGGGGTCGGTGGTGGTGATGGCGTAGGTGTAGGGCATGTCCTGGGTGGCCGCGGTGACCGGCGCGCTGGTAAAGGCCGGCGCGTCGTTGACGTTGGCGACAGTGACGGTGAAGGACTGCGTGTCGGTCAGCCCGCCGCTGTCGGTCACCCGGAGCACAACCGGGTGGGCGCCCACGTCGGCGTTGGACGGCGTCCCGGAGAGTGTCGCCGTGCCATCGC
Source organism: Thermoflexus sp. (assembly GCA_028276215.1). Taxonomy (GTDB): domain Bacteria; phylum Chloroflexota; class Anaerolineae; order B4-G1; family DUEL01; genus SpSt-77. The sequence continues at coordinate 883 of JAPYWT010000450.1, forward strand.
CGTGATCGGTCAGGGTGAGCCAGGCCGGAAGCGTCGGCGCGGTGATGGTAAGCGCGTCGCCGTAAGGCAGGTCGGGGTCGGTGGCAGCGACGGTGTAGGTGTAGGGCGCATCCTGGGTGGCGGTGAGGGGCAGCGTGCTGGTGAAGGCCGGCGCGTCGTTGACGTTGGCGACGGTGATGGTGAAGGACTGCGTATCGCTCAGCCCGCCGCTGTCGGTCACCCGCAGGACGACCGGATGGTTGCCCACGTCGGCGTTGGACGGCGTGCCGGAGAGTGCCGCCGTGCCGTCGCCGTGATCGGTCAGCGTGAGCCAGGCGGGCAGGGCCGGCGCGGTGACTGTCAACGTGTCGCCGTTGTCATCCGCGGCGGCAGCGGTGTAGGTGTAGGGGACATCCTGGGTTGCCGTGACCACTGGCGCGCTGGTAAAGACCGGGGCGACATTGGGCACGGTGAAGGTGACGACAGCGGTGTTGTTCTCCGCCAGCAAGTCGTCTGTGGCGGCGATAACGGCGGTGTTGGTGTAGACCCCCGCCGCCAGCGGCAGGGTCAGCACGCCGCTGACGGTGATGACGCAGCCCTGCCCCGCCGCCAGGTCCTGCACGGTCCAGACGTAGGGCGGGATGTGGCCGGTATCGGTCACCGCCAGAGTGGAGGTGAAAGAGAGGCCGGACAGAACCACGGGCAGGGTGTCGGTGACGACGATGCCGCTGGCGGGGAGGCTACCGGTATTGGAAAGGGTCAGGGTGAAGATGACCACCTGGCCGGGGACGGCGGTGGGCGGCGCGACGGCTTTGCCCAGCGCCACGTCCACAACCTGGGCTTCATAAGCGCCCATATCCACGATGGGCGGCGTGCCGTTGCCGGTGTCGGGGACGGCGGGGATGTCTACAAAGCGCGGGTTGCCGTCGAGATCAGTGGTGACGCCGGCGGGGACGGCGGCATTGTTGCCGGCGTCAATGGCGGGGGAGGTGAGTTGCAGGCGCAGGTTGCCACTGACTGGGGCCACGAAGAGCGGGTCGGTGTTGGAGAGATCACCAGGCTGGGTGAAACCACAAGTGTTTCCGTCTTCAAGATTGTAGCCGCCTGATGTAGCTCCGCCTAAACAATTACCCTGTGAATTCTGGGCGACAATTGAGTTTTTGAACGTCAACGTGCCGCTATTGGAACTTCCTCCACCTGCGCCGTAGTTGGGGATGTAATTTCTGGCCACCGTGCTATTCACAACCAGCATCATCCCTGAATTGTAAATGCCGCCACCGTACCCGTATCCGTAACTGCCAGAGGGATTCCCATAACCTGGAGGACCACCTCCAACATAGCTCGCATATAAAGCAACGTTGATCGCCTCGGCATTTCCGCTATCGTTGTACAATGCTCCACCGTAAGCAGTCCCGCCGTTACCGCCGCCGCCAGTGCCAGTCCCTACATTGGATCCAGCATTACCGCCCTCACCACCCGTTACACCATCTTGGGAAAAGATGTTCGCAATTGAGGAAAGGTGCGCCGCGCTACCGTTGTAGATAGACCCACCATAGCCCAGGCCGCCATTTCCACCGCTACCTCCCGGGAAGCCGCTGTAGTACCAGTCAGACCCTCCATAGCTTGGTGAGCCTGCCCCGCCGTTACCGCCCTGGCCTCCATAAACGCGGTTATTCTGAAAGAGACTGGCGGTAACTGTCAAATATCCAGAAGCGGTAACTACCTACCTCCGGCGAGGAGGTGGACCGGCTGATGGGCGAACAGCGCACGCAGCATCGCATAGACGTTTCGCTCCTGCTTGCGGCAGGTGGAAATGATCCCCTGCAAGCGGGCATACACCTTCGCTCCCTGATCAGTGCGAAAGCCACCACTCACCTTTTGTTTCACTTTGACGGGCCGGAGGTCCCGTTCCGCCTGGTTGTTCGTAAAGGGCACCCCTTCCACCAGCGCGAAGGCCAGAACCGCCTCTTCGTGCTCCCGCAGGCGGCGGAGCAGATTCCGTCCTGGGCTGCTCCTGGGACGTCCCCGGCCCCCTCTGGGCTC
>JAPYWT010000449.1 GCA_028276215.1 Thermoflexus sp.
CCGGGCGCGGAACAGTCGTTCCCCCAGCCGGTACAGTTGGACCAGGTCCTCCACCGGCGGTCGGACCCCTTCGGTGCGCTCGCGGATGGGCTGGGTGGGGAGCAGTCGGTGGCCCCAGAGGGTCATGTAGGCCACTCCGATGGCGACCAGCGGCAGACCGACGGGCGCGAAGTCCAGGATGCCGAACCCCCGCAGTCCCTGGTCTATCAGCAGTCCGCTGACGACGATGTTGGTGGTGGTCAGGAGGGTCGCCATACCGCCCAGCAGGGTGGCGAAGGCCAGGGGCATCAACAGGCGGGTGGGGTGGATTCCGGCTTTGCGGGCCGCGGAGGAGATGGTTGGGAGCAGGATGGCGGCGGCGGCGATGTTGTTCATCAGAAGCGAAAGCGATGCTCCGGCCAGCATCGTCCCGACGACCAGATGGGACTCTTTTCTACCTGCCAGGCGGAGGAGCAGGTCGCCCATCCGGTCGGTCACCCCGGTGCGCCGGAGGCCCTCCGCCAGGATGGAGATGGCCATGATGGTGATGACGGCGGAGCGGCTGAAGCCGGAGAAGGCTTCCTGAGGGGTCAGGACGCCGGAAACGCCCAGGGCGACCAGGACCAGCAGGGCGACCAGGTCGGCCCGCAGCCGGTCACTGAGGATGAGGAGGACGGCCGCGACCAGAATCGCCAGGGTGAGCGGAAGGGCCGGATGGTCCATACCGGGGCAAATGTGCCAGGCACTTTGGGAAGCGCCTGGCACACGGGTCAGAACAGCCGCAACTGTTCGGGCTGGGGTGGGGGCTGGTACTCGGCCACTCCCTCCGCCTTCGCCAGCACCTCGGGGATGCGCCGGAAGTCCTCTTCCACCGTTCGCCGCAGGGCGGGCTGGTGGAGCGCGGCCGCCGGATGGTACATCGGGTAGCAGATGATGCCGCCCACCCGCTGCGGCTGGCCGTGGACCTCGGAGATGCGCGCACGGGGGAGGAAGTGGGCCATAGAGAACCGGCCCAGCGTCACCACCAGTTTGGGCCGGATGAGGGCCAGTTGCCGGTCCAGGTAGGGGCTGCAGGCGGCAATCTCGTCGGGCAGGGGGTCGCGGTTGCCCGGCGGCCGGCACTTGACGATGTTGGTGATGTAGACCTGGTCCCGGCGCAGGCCGATGCTGGCCAGCAGTTCCTCCAGAAACTGGCCGGCCTGCCCGACGAAGGGGCGGCCCTGCTGGTCTTCATGAAAGCCCGGGGCCTCGCCGACGAAGACAATGGTCGCATCCGCTGGCCCTTCCCCGGGCACGGCCAGCGTGCGCCCCCGGTGCAGGATGCAGGCCGTACAGGCGCGAATTTCCGCCGCAATCTGTTCCAGTTCCTCCATCGTCACCTCCCTGACTGACGGTTAACTGCTGACGGCTAACCGCTGACGGCTACCGGCTAACTGCTGACGGCTAACCACTGACGGCTACCGGCTAACTGCTGACGGCTACCATCTGATCCTCGCCTCTGTCTCCCGCAAGATTTCCTCCAGCCGCTCCATCTCCGCCCTGTCCAGTGGCCCCAACCGCATCAGCCAGGCATCCTCCCCGTCCCGGTAGTAGCCCCGCTGGACGCCAACGAAGCGGAAGCCCACTTCGGTGTAGAGTTGCTGAGCGACCCGGTTGGATGCCCGTACCTCCAGGGTGACGAAACGGATGGGGTGCCGGGCGGCCTGCTGGATGGCCATCAGGAGGATGTACTTGCCCAACCCCCGGCCCCGCCACTGGGGATGGACGGCGATGGTGGTGATGTGGGCCTCTCCGGGGAGGAACCGCATGCCCACATAGCCGATGACCGGGAGCCGTTCCCGCCGGCGCGCCGGCCCGAAAACCCGTTCCAGCCAGGTAGTCGGGGCAGGCTCCCGGTACGGCTGAAGGACGTAGTACAGAGAGTCCGTCCCGTAGCGGATTTCGTTCCGGTACGCGGATTCCGGCCAGGGCATCGGGAAGGACTGCCGCTCAATCTCCATGACCTCCGCGATGTCCTCTTCCCGCATCGGCCTGAAGAGATAAGGAAATGGTTCGGATGGTTGCGTGGAAGAATTCATGGCCAGTTCAGATACAACGGGGTCAGGGTGGCGGGGTCGTCCGTCTCCCCTCTGCGGAGTCGTTCCCAGGCCAGTTCGGCCAGGAAGCCGGCCCGGCGCAGGCAGTGGGCGGGGGACAGGACGGTCACCTGTTCGCCCAGTCCCTCTATCAATTGGAACCCCCTCTCGTCTATTTCGCCGCAGAGGAGGGTGGGCCGGGTGATGGAGGCCAGGAGGTCTTCCCAGGTGGTCAGGAAGGGCCCCTCTCGCCGCTGCCAGCCCCTGCGCCAGCGGTAGCGCGCGGCGCAGAGACGGCCCCGCCCGGCCTGAATGACTGCGAGGAGTGGGCGCCGGCTCCGGCCCTGGGCGGCCGCCAGAATATCCAGCGTGGGGATGCCGACCAGGGGAATCCCGCGCGCCAGCGCCAGCCCTTTGGCGATGGCCAGCCCCACCCGCAGGCCGGTGAAGGAGCCCGGCCCCAGCGAGACGGCGACCGCGCTCAGCGCGTCCGGGCCCAGTTGCAGTTCCTCCAGCGCGGCGACCAGCCGGGGCGTCAGTTGCGTCGTGTGCTGGCGACCGGCCTCCCAGGTGACCTCGTAGCGGAGGACGCGCCCATCGTGGAGGGCCAGACTGGCGAAACGGGTGGCGGTATCCAGCGCCAGGAGCATCTTATCCCCCGAAGATGGCCCGGCGCAACCCGTAGAGCAGGGGGAGGTAGGATTCCCCCTGGGCCGTGAAGAGCAACCGGCGCCGGTCCCCGTTAGCGAATTCCAGACGAACCCAGAGCCGCTGGGGGGGTAAAATCTCCATCGCTCGTTCCGGCCACTCCACGACGACCACGGTGTCGGCGTCCTCCAGCCAGTCCTCC
>JAPYWT010000452.1 GCA_028276215.1 Thermoflexus sp.
CGAAGGCCCTTCGGGCCGAGGCCTGCGGCGGCAGCGGCGAAGCCGCTGGGGGAGGGGTGAGGCTGAACAGTTACGCGCAGGCTTTAGCCTGCGGCTTTAGCCTGCGAACAGGCCTGGCGGCCTGCGCCACATTTTCCAAAGTACAGGAGGTCTGGTGAACGGGCATCGGACGAACACCACTGTGGACATCCTGGCGATTGGCGCTCATCCGGACGACGCCGAAATTGGCTGCGCGGGGCTGTTGATCAAAGCGAAAGCGCGCGGCCTGCGCACGGGGATACTGGTGCTCACTCAGGGGGAAATGGGAACATTCGGAGACCCGGAGACCCGGCGGGCGGAGGCGGAGGCCGCTGCCCGTATCCTGCAGGTGGACGCGTTCCGCATTCTGGACCTGCCGGACGCGCGGCTGGAGTTCAACTACGAGAACACCCTGCGCATCGTGGAGGTCCTGCGGGAATGGCGCCCCCGGCTGCTGCTCTCCCCCCACGAGGATGACCATCACCCCGACCATGTGGCGACGGCGCGCCTGGTGGAGCGGGCCGCGTTCCTGGCGACCCGCCCGGCCCTGTTCCCCCAGTACGAGCCGCTGATCCCGCAGCCCCGGCATCTGACTTTTCCCCTCTCCTTCCAGCGGCCGCTCCGCCCGCACTTCGTCCTGGACATCACCGATGTCTACGGGATCAAGCAGCAGGCCCTGCAGGCCCACGGGTCCCAGTACGGGCCCATTCTGTTCGCGGTGGAAATCGTCGCCCGCTACTACGGGATGATGATCCCGGCGGCCTACGGCGAGGGCTTCCTGACCAAGAACCCGCACCCCCTGACCGACGCGCTGGGGATTATCTGACGGACGACGGACGACAGACGACGGCCCACTGCCGACTGACCACTGACGGCCGACCGCTAAATCACCGTCCCCTCGGGGATGACCGTGTCCTCCGGGATGACGACGATGCCGTCCCTGAGGACGTACAGTTCCTCCTCCCGGTCCGGTTCGCCCTGGTGGGAGCGGATGATGACGCCGTCGCCGATGCGGACGTTCTTATCCAGAATGGCCCGCTCTATGGATACGTTGTGCCCGATGCCGACGTTGGGGCGGCCCAGGCGGCGGTTCTCCGCCCGTTGCTCCTCGTCCTCATAGAAATCGGCGCCCATCATCACCACCTGGCGCAGGCGGGAGCCAGGCCGGATCATGCTGCGCAGCCCGATGACGCATTCCTCCAGGTCGGCGTCGTAGAGGCGGCAGCCGTCCGCCACCACCGTCCGCTCCAGCCGACAACCGTCTATCCGGGAGGCCGGGAGGAAACGGGAACGGGTGTAGATGGGGAAGCGCGGGTCGTAGAAGTCAAAGGGCGGGTCCGGGCGGGTCAGCGCCAGGTTCGCCTCGTAGAACGCCCGGATGGTCCCGATGTCCTCCCAGTAACCCTCAAACGGGAAGGCGTAGACCCGAGTGGTCTGGATGGCCGCCGGGATGATGTGGTGACCGAAGTCGTCCCCCGGAACCTCCTCCAGCAGGCGGGTCAGCACGTCCAGCCGGAAGACGTAGATGCCCATAGAGGCCAGGAAGGGCTTTTCGCTTCCGCGACGGCTGATCATCCCCTCCAGCACAACGGGGTCCTTCGGTTTTTCCTCAAAGGCGATAATCCGGCCTTCTCCGTTGGTCTTGAGAATCCCGAAGCGAGGGGCATCCTGCGCTGCCACGGGCAGGACGGCAATGGTCACATCGGCCCGGGACTCCCGATGGTAGGCGACGAATTCGCTGTAGTCCATCCGGTAGAGGTGGTCGCCTGCCAGGATGAGGACATCTTTCGGGTTGTGGGGAACGATGCGGTGCAGTTGCCGCCGGACCGCGTCCGCCGTCCCCTGGTACCAGGACTCGCTGGTCAGTGTCTGCTCCGCCGGGAGCAGTTCCACGAACCCGCCGGAGAAGACGTCAAACCGGTAGGTGTGGTAGACGTGGCGGTGGAGCGACGCGGTGAGGAACTGGGTGAGGACGAAGATGCGCGTGATGCCGGAGTTGATGCAGTTGCTGATGGAAATGTCTATCAGGCGGTATTTTCCAGCGATGGGGACGGCGGGCTTGGCCCGTGCTTTGGTGAGCGGGTAGAGCCGGGTCCCCCGCCCGCCGCCCAGAACCACGGCAATCACGTCTTTTATGGCCATCCGATACCTCCTCTATTGACCACTGACCACTGACCACGGACCACGGACCATTGACCACTGACCACGGACCAATGTACAGGCTGACAGCCTGCGCTACTCCTGTCGTCTGTGGTCTGTCGTCTGTGGTCCGTCGTCTGTCGTCTGCCGTCTGTCGTCCGTCGTCTGTGGTCTATTTACGCCAGCCCCAGGCGGCGGAAGGCCCAGGGCGCGCCCAGGCCGCCCCAGAGCCCCACCAGCCCGTAGCGGGCAAAACGGAAGAGCAGGGCCGGCTCCAGGCCGGAGAAGGCAATCCGCAGCCCCAGCCAGAGGGCCACCAGGACGACCACACCGAGCAGGAAGCGCACAACCCGTTTCCAGGCCGGCCCGCCGGAGTCAAAGCGGACCCACCGGCGCTCCAGCACGAACCCGACGCCCATTCCCATCAGCGTCGCCCCCTCCGTCACGCCGTCGTCGGTGAGAAAGAGGAGCATCAGGAGCAGGGGGACGACAACCGCCACGCCCAACTGCCAGGCCAGCCCTTTCTCCTCCAGCCACCGCTCCACCCCGGGCTCCAGCCAGAGGTAGAGGAGCAGCAGGACGGCGCCGATGACGTAGCCGCCCAGGACGTCGTGGGGGAAGTGGACGCCCAGGTAGATGCGGGAGAGGGGGATGAAGAGCATCATCACCGCCGCCAGAATCCAGACCCAGCGGCGGCGGGCCTGCGCGGCCAGGTACCCCCAGACGACGACGGCACT
>JAPYWT010000453.1 GCA_028276215.1 Thermoflexus sp.
CCTGGCACGTTCGGCAAAATCCTTCGTGCCCTTCGTGTCCTTCGTGGTTACCCTTCAGATTTCACCACCAAGACACGAAGACGCAAAGAAAACTTTTAAACTTCGTGTCTTTGTGCCTTCGTGGTTACCCTTCAGATTTCACCACCAAGACACGAAGACGCAAAGAAAACTTTTAAACTTCGTGTCTTTGTGCCTTCGTGGTTTTTTAATCTCCCCGCGTTCTCTGCGGTTAAAACGAGGCGGCGGCCCGCTCTATGGCCTGAACAATCTTGTAGTAGCCGGTGCAGCGGCAGAGGTTCCCGGCGATGGCGTGGAGAATCTGCTCGCGGGACGGGTTGGGCAGTTCCTCCAGCAGTTTGGCCCCGCTCATCAGGAAGCCCGGCGTGCAGTAGCCGCACTGGACCGCCCCCTCCTCCACGAACGCCTGCTGGAGCGGGTGGAGTTCTTTGCCCTGGGCAAGTCCCTCCACGGTGACAATCTGGGCGCCGTGAGCGCGCGGGGCCGGGACCAGACAGGAGAGGACGGCGACGCCGTCCAGCCAGACGGTGCAGGCGCCGCATTCGCCCTCGCCGCACCCCTCTTTGGTGCCGGTCAGTCCCAGGTCTTCCCGCAGCATCCGCAGGAGCGTCTTGCCGTTGGCCCCGCGGACGACGTGGTTCCGCCCGTTGACGGTGCACTCTATGGGCTCGTCGCCGCCGACGGTGTGGCGGACAGTTCGGCCCGCCAGGCGGGGGAAGCGGCCGTCGCTGCGGCCCCAGAGGAGCGGGGGCCGGGCCGGGAAACCGTCCCGCTCCCGGCCTTCGGCCAGCGCGGTCAGCGCGCGCCGGACCAGCACGCGGACCATGTCCCGGCGGTACTCCGCCCCGGCGCGGATGTCGTCTATGGGAACGGCGGCGCGCGCGGCCAAGTCCGCGGCCTCGGCAATGCGGTCCTCCGTCAGGGGGCCGCCCACCAGAACGCCCTCCGCCTCGCAGGCCCGGATGACGGTGGGGGCCACACTCCCCAGGGCCACCCGCGCCCGGGCGACGATGCCCTTCTCCAATCGCACCGTCACCGCCGCGTTGACGACGGCAATCGCCAGCGCCTGGCGCAGGGCCAGTTTCATAAAGACGCCCCGCTCGCCGGGGGCCGCCGCCGGTACCCGGATTTCCGTCAGCATCTCATCGGGGGCCAGGTCCACCTGCCGCACCCCCTTGTAGAACTCCCGGATGGGGACCTGCCGCTCCCCCCGGACGGAACGGAGCACCAGCGTGGCCCCCGCGGCGACCAGCGGGGGGATGGTGTCGTTGGCCGGGGAGGCGGTGATGAGGTTGCCGCCCAGGGTGCCCCGGTTGCGGATGGCCGGCGCGCCCACGCTCCAGGCCGCCTGGGCCAGGGGGAAGGCCCGCTCCCGCACCGTCGCCGAGGCCAGCAGCCGGTTATGGGTGACCAGCGGGCCCAGGCGGAGGGTCTCCCCCTCCAGCGCGATCCCGTCCAGTCCCGGCACCCGGCTGATGTCTATGAGGACGGGTGCTGCCCGCACCCCGCGCTCCAGTTCCAGCAACAGGTCAGTCCCCCCGGCGATCAGGCGAGCCCGGGGACCGTGCTCGGCCAGCAACAGGAGGGTTTCCTCCACAGAGGTCGGTGTGTAGTACGTCTCCCAGAGAGGCATGGCAGACCTCCACCCGAATGGATGAGAAGCGGATACGCGCAGATGAAAACGGATAGACGATTCCCATGAGAAGTATACCCCGTTTATGGCAGTTCGGCAAATGCTATGATAGTGGATTTGCCTTTTCTCCGCTTTCGTAGTACACTTAAAAGCGGTAGAGGTTTCGCCAATCTTCCCAGCCTGAGGCGGTGGTCTGATGAAAGACGAAGGGCGGAAAAAAGCACTGGAAGCCGCGCTGGCCACGTTGACCAAGCGGTTCGGCGAAGGGACGGTGATGCGTCTGGGTGAGGCCACCCAACTGGCCGTGGACGTGATCCCCACCGGGGCCCTTTCCCTGGATATTGCCCTGGGCGTGGGCGGCATCCCGCGCGGCCGGGTCACCGAAATCTACGGCCCTGACGGCGCCGGCAAGACCACCCTGGCCCTCCACATCGTCGCCGAGGCCCAGAAGCGGGGCGGTGTGGCAGCATACATTGATATGGAGCACGCGCTGGACCCCGAATACGCGGAAGCGTGCGGTGTGGACGTGGACAATCTGTACATCGCCCAGCCGGATACCGGCGAGCAGGCGCTGGAAATCGCGGAGACCCTGGTCCGCAGCGGAGCCGTGGACGTCATCGTGATAGACTCGGTCGCCGCGCTGGTCCCCCGCGCCGAGATTGAGGGCGAAATGGGCGATTCCCACCCCGGCCTCCAGGCCCGACTGATGAGCCAGGCCCTGCGGAAACTCTCCGGCGCGATCAAGCAGTCCAATACAGCGATGATTTTCACCAACCAGTTGCGGGAGAAAATCGGCGTCGTCTTCGGCAGTTCGGAGACCACGACCGGCGGTCGGGCCCTGAAGTTCTACGCCAGTATCCGTCTGGACGTCCGGCGGGTCACCGGCATCAAGGAGAAGGGGGAAGTCATCGGCAGCCGCACCCGCGTGCGCGTGACCAAAAACAAGGTCGCGCCCCCCTTCCGCGTCGCGGAGTTTGACATCATCTACGGCAAGGGCATCAGCCGGGAGGGGGACATCCTGGACCTGGCGGTCCAGTACGGGATCATAGAAAAGCGGGGCTCTTTCTACAGTTACCAGGGGCAGAACATTGCTCAGGGGCGGGAGAACGCCAAGCAGTACCTGCGGGACCACCCGGAGGTGATGGCCGAGGTGGAGCAGCAGGTTCGGGAGAAGGCCATGGAGGCTCCGCCGCCCCTGATCACCGAAGACGTGGAACCGGCATAGAGGCCAACGGG
>JAPYWT010000454.1 GCA_028276215.1 Thermoflexus sp.
AGAGCGCGCCCGCCAGCGCCAGCAGGTCCCCGGTCAGCCGGTGGGTGCCCTGCCCCCAGTCGTCCAGGCCGATGATGGCCGAGCCGACGGTGGCCACCGCCAGCCCGACCACCAGCGGGCGGCTCATCCGTTCCCGCAGGATCAGAAATGACCCCAGGCCCACGAAGAGCGGGCTGGTGCTGACCAGCACCACCGAGGCGGCGACGGAGGTGTAGGCCAGGGAGGAAATCCAGGTGGCGAAGTGGACCGCCAGCATGGCGCCGGAGCCCAGCATCAGCAGCCAGTCCCGCCGGGCCAGGCCGCGCAGTTCCTCCCGTCGGGTCGCCAGGGTAACGGGTGCCAGGATCAGGGATGCCAGCGTAAGCCGCCAGGCGGCAATCGCCAGCGAGTTCACCTCCGCCTGGGCCAGCCGGATGATGGGCGAGGCAGTGGAGGCCGCCAGAACGCCCACCACCAGCGCCAGGTGGGGCGGGAAATGCACAGAAGAACTGAGAGTTCGTGTCAATTCGTGAAATTCGTGGCGAATTCTGTTAATTACCGGCTCAGCCATGACCAGGGGATGACGGGGTTCAGGATGTCCATCGTGATGATGACCAGCGAGATGCCCACCAGGATGACCATCCCGGCCATGTGGATTTTCGCTTCCGTCTCCGGGGAGATGCGGCGGCCCCGGATGGCCTCTATGATGACGAACAGGGCCCGCCCGCCGTCCAGCGCGGGCAACGGGAGCAGGTTGGTCATCCCCACGGCCAGGCTGATCAGGGCGGTGACCTGCAGGGCAAAGAAGGCGATGCCCGTCTCCACGCTCTCTTTGAGGGCGTAGCCCAGAAATCCCAGGATGCCCGGGATGCCCACCGGGCGGACCGCCTCGGCGGCGGAGACCTGGCCGCTGGACACCATGCGGGGCAGGTTGAGGATGCTCAGGATGACGCCCGCCATGCTTTGTCCGGCGGCGACGGCCGCGCGGGAGAGAGCGTACCGCTCCACCGACTCCGGGTCGGGCCAGTCCTGGAGGCCGACGCCCAGAAAGCCGTGCCCGTCAGTGAGGACGGGGGTCGCCGTGATGGTGAGGGGCGTCTTTTCCCTGAGAACGGTCAGTTCCAGCGGTTCTCCCGGGGAGGAGCGAATCCACTCCCGCAATTCTGTGCTCCCCTTCTCCAGTCGGTCCCTGTTGACGGCGGTGATCACGTCGCCGGGGAGGAGTCCGGCGGCCCAGGCGGGGCTCTCCGGCACCACTTCCTGGATGAGGACGAACGCACGGGTGGGGACACCGGTGGCGTAGGCCGTCATCATCAGCAGGAAGGCGGCCAGGATGTTCAGCAGCGCGCCGGAGAGGAGCACGGCCAGCCGCCACCGCCTGGGCCGCGCCGCCAGACTCTGCGGGTGGGACGGGTCCTCCTCGCCCAGGATGCGGACGAAGCCCCCCAGGGGGAGCAGGTTGAGGGAGTAGACGGTCCCCGGGTCCAGCGCGGTGAGGGTGCCGCGCAGTCGGAACCCCTGAGGTGTTGGCTCTCCCCCCTCAGGCCGGTCGGCCCGCCGAATCTCCACGACGCGCGGGGGCCCCTCCGGATTGGGCCGGAACCGGACCTCCACGGGCTGGCCCGGCGCCAGGCCGGGGGGCAGGCGGACCGAGCCGGGCAGGAGCAACCGTTGCCCGTCCACTTCTACGGTGCCGTTTTCCCGAAACAGGGTGAACAGGCGGGGCGGGAAGCCCAGGCCGAACTCCAGGACGCGCGCGCCGGCCCGTCGGGCGGTGATGAAGTGTCCCAACTCGTGAATCAGAATCATCGGCCCCAGCATCAGGACCAGGGCCAGAGTAAGCCATTGGAAGAGTTCCATAGGATTAGCCGTTAGCCGTCAGTGGTTAGTCGTCAGCCGTCAGTGGTTAGTCGTTAGCCGTCAGTGGTTAGCCGTCAGCCGTCTGTCGTCACAGCGGGCGCTCGTAGATGCGGTGGGCCTTGTAGAAATTCACCCCCAGCGCCTCCATTTCCCGCATCATTTTCGCGTTCTGCTCGTTGACCTGGACGATTTCGGCGTGGCGGAAGCCCCGCTCGTGGACGGTCTTCTCCAGTTCGGTGAACATGATGGCGTCCACCCCCAGGCCCTGGTACTTCGGCAGAATGCCGCCGCCGTTGAAGTCTATCCGGTCGGTGTGGTTGAACTCCCAGAGGAGCATGGCCCAGCCGAAGGGATAGAGGCGTCCGCCGCACCGCTGGAGGGCCCGGTTGACGTTCGGGAAGCCCAGGATGAACCCGACAATCTCCTCCCCTTTGACGACGACTTTGGAGACATCGGGGCGGGTCAGGTTGATGAGCCGGTCAATGATGCGCTGGGCGTCCTCCCCGGTGATGGGGACGAACTCCCGGTTCTCGGCGAAGGCGGCGTTGTAGGCGTCCACGACCCGGGGGGCGATGGCCCGCATCTCCGCTTTGGTCCGGAACGTCAGCACCTGAAAGCCGCGCCGGGCTTTCACCCGTTCGGCAATCTCGTGAATCCGCTCCGGCAACCGGGTGCTCCCCGGCAGGTAGCCGGAAAAGTAGTCGGTCTGCTTCTGAAAGCCGGCCTCCTGGATGAGACGGTCGTAGTAGGGATAGTTGTAGGCGATGCCCAGGGCGGGCAGGTGCTCAAACCCCCGGATCAGTACTCCCAGGGAGTCCCCGGCGGAGAAGCCCTCGGGGCCGCTGATGGTCTCCAACCCCCGCCCGCGGGCCCAGTCAAAGGCGGCGTCAAAGAGGGCGCGGGCCACCTCCCCGTCGTCCACCGCATCAAAGAGGGCGAAGAAGGCCCCTTTCTGGCCGCGGTAGGCGTTGCGCTTGCGGGGCTCCAGGACGGCAATCCGCCCCACAATCTCCTTCCCGACCGTCGCCAGGAAGAAATCGGC
>JAPYWT010000455.1 GCA_028276215.1 Thermoflexus sp.
GCCCCCCCCCACCCCACGTCCCCTGATCTCAGAACGACTGCCACAACTTCAGATACCCGGGCAGGTCCACCGCCTCTCGGGGGCCGACGAGAATCTGCCAGCCCGGGAGTTCCTCCTCCACCTCGCCCATCAGGACAGCGACCGCACCGGGGATAATGAGTTTGCGGTGGCTGATTTTCTCCTCAATGCCGGTGGTCTTCACCGTCTTGGCGATCTTCTCGGCGTCAAACTTGCCCGCCGCCCAGGCAGTGAGGACGCTCATCCCCTCCGCATCCGCCACCAGGAGCCAGCCCGGCTGCCCGCTGCCGTCCACCTCGTTGGCCACCGAGAAGTAGGTGATGGAGAAGTTGGTGGTGATCATCACCGGCGAGTCGGGCTTCGGGTTGTTGATCTCGTAGACGCCCGGCTGGACCTTGATGGGCTCCTGCGGGTTGGTGTAGACGTTGACCCGCCAGGCCATCAGGGCATAGGCCATCTCCGGGGCGAAGCGGTCCAGGACGATGAAGCCCGCGTACTTGGCGATGTGCTGGGCCGCCAGTTGCGCTTCCTCAATAACGTCGGACGCGCCCTCGCCGGGGAAGGTGATGATGGGGAAGCCCAGGGGGCGGAAGTTCTTCTTCAGCGCCAGCCGGCGCAGGTGGGTCAGCGTGACCAGCGTGCCCGCCGGGTCGCGGACGCCGGGGTCCAGCACGATGTCCTGGATGCCCGCGCCCTTCACCTTTTCGGTCAGGTCAGCCAGACCGTCCAGCGAGTCAGCCCGGACGGCGACAGGGGCGTTGGCCGCTTTGGCGACCTCCGCCACGGCCTGCCAGTTCTCCGCAGTGGCGGCGTAGAGGAGCGGACGGGTGCCGTCGGCGGCCGCCAGCCCGGCCTTCAGCACGGCCGGGTCGGACGCCATCAGGATAAGGGGACGGTCGGTGACCTCCCGCACCGCCTTCACCGCCGCCGCGAAGGTCTCCGGGTTGCCGGAGGTAGCCTCCACCGCGACGCCGTCCAGGTGCAGGTTCATCCCCACATAGGTGACGGAGTAGTCCATCGCCTCCTTCGCCGCGCCCTTGACCTGTTCCAGGGGCCATGCATCCTTCACCCGCACGAAGAGGCCCGGCGGATGGTAGAAGGTCTTCTCGTGGCGGAAGAGGACCGTCTCGTTGCCCACTTCCACCTTGTGCCCGGGCCCCTCCACAGAGACCAGACGGATGGGCGGCGCAGCGGCGGCGTCCAGTTGGGCTTTGGCCTCCTCGGAGACATACGGGCAGGCGGAGAGTTCAGCCTGCTTGGCCGCCAGTTTCATGGCGAAGGCCAGGCAGGTGGGAAACCCACACTCCTTGCAGTTGGTCTGCGGGAGCAGTTTGTAGATTTGCAAGCCAGTGAGTGCCATATTCTTCCTCCTTGCCGGATCAATCCAGCGCTACTGCCGGATCAATCCGGCGCTACCTGCTGGACAAATGCGGCGCTACTTCGCCATCAGCCGCTCAATGAAGGCCCGGACCCGCTTCACGGTCTCCGGGTGGCGCAGGACGAGGATGTCGGCGCCGGAGAGGATGAGGTTGGACGCCGTCAGGGTCTCCCAGAGGACCGCCCGCTGGCGCCAGTCCCCCCAGGAAGCGGGCACGCCCTCGCCGACTTTGGCCTCTTTTTGCCGCCAGGCCTCAAAGCCCGGGGTGACCAGCATGGGCAGTTGGGTCATCTTGTCCCCCTGGAGGGCCGCCAGGCGCAACCGCTCCATCACCGAGTAGCCGTACTCAATGCCGTAGCCCAGGCCGGCCGTCGTCGGGTCCATGACGATGCGGTCCAGCGGCAGGCCCATATCGGCGATGAGGATGTTCAGTTGCTTGGCCAGGTTGACGTCCATAGCCGTGCGGCCGTTGACCAGGTGACCGTTGGCCAGCGCGGCAGCGACGATGGTGCGGTAGTTCTTCTCCTCGCAGATGCCCAGGACGATGCGCTCGCCCGCCGCCTCCTCGGCAACCGCCACCAGCAACTCGTTGTCGGCGTCCACCTGACCGGGGCCGAAGACCAGGATGGGGAGCCCCGTCGCCTGAAGGACCGCGCGCGTCAGGGCCTTCGCGTCGGCGGCGGTGGTGGGTTTGCCGCCGTCGCGCGTCAGGGAGAGTTGCAGGAGCACCAGGTCGGCCCCGGCCTCCTCGGCGGCCTTCGCCCAATTCGCCGGGTCGTCCACCACGTCCCCCCAGGCCTCCAGGAGAAGCGGCGACCAATCCGTCGGGCGGCGGTCGGCAATCTCAATGGCGATGCGGGGCGGGTTGGGCATCTCGCCGTCGGTCAGCATGAACGGCATGGTGTTCTCGCCGCCCACCTTCACCACCCGGCTGCGCGTGCCCCCCTCCGCCGGGGTCGCCCCGATGGTCTCTTCTATGACCCGACCGGGCCATTGTTCTACAGGGATTTCTACCGGCATACAGACCTCCTTGCGTGGCTGAAGATCAGAAACATCATACGCTTAAAAGATACTCCTACCTGACCCGAATGTCAAGCCGGATTCGGCAAAAGGGGGCCACCGCCATCGCTGACGGCGGCCCCCCTTGCCGCCGGAGCAGGACTTCATCCTGAAACGCAGCGCAGGCTGTTCGCCTGCATACAGGCCTGGCGGCCTGCGCTACAGCCGGATTTAGAAGATGGGCGGCATTGTCAGTGCCGGATGGCCCTTCTCCGTCAGATAGGCCAGCAGGCCCTCCACGTCGGTGCAGATGGTCTCGTCGGCAATCTTATCCAGCAGGTCCGGGTCGCCCTCCCGCTCGCAGACCTTCTTCAGTTCCTCGGCCATCGTCTGCTTGAGGAAGGAAGACATCCAGACCACCCGCTTGAAGCCGCCGTCGGCGGAGAGGAACTTGGGGCTGGTCAGGTAGTACTTGCCGA
>JAPYWT010000456.1 GCA_028276215.1 Thermoflexus sp.
GAGAGGGGAGGGGGTGGCGGCGCAGCCGCCGGGGGTGGGGTGAGGTCGGCGAAGGCCGACCGAAGGCCTGCGGCCCAGGAAGGCTGACTTCAGTCAGCGCCTGAATAAGGAGCCACCCATGGGCTACATAGAGCGGTTGCTGGCTCAGAATGAGCGCATTGTGCTGATCACCCGGCGGCACTGGCTCGTCCTCCTTCCGGTCATCCTGATAGACCTGGGGATCGCCATCGTCATCATCGCCTTCTCCGTGGGCGGCGCCCTGATCGCCCCTCCCCTCCCTCTCCTGGGCCTCCTGCTCCTCCTCCTCCCCCTGGGCCACTTCCTGGTCCGCTACATCACCTGGCGCAACGAACAGTACATCGTCACCAACCGGCGGGTGATGGAGGTGCGGGGGGTCTACAAAAAACACGTCTCCGACTCCTCGCTGGAGAAGGTCAACGATGTGGTGATGGAGCAGAGCGCGCTGGGGCGGCTGCTGGACTACGGCGACATCCGCATCATCACCGGCGCCGACATCGGGGTCAACATCTTCCGCCGCATCGCCCACCCCATCCGGTTCAAGACCACGATGATGGACCAGAAGGCGGCGCACGCCGAGCGTCCCGCCGAGGCCCGCCCCGAGGACGTCCCGGACCTGCTGGCCCGCCTGGATGACCTGCGCCAGCGCGGAGTCATCACCCAGGAAGAGTTTGAGCGGGAGAAACGGGAATTGCTGGACCGGCTGCAGTGATTGCTGATTGCTGATTGCAGATTGCTGATTATTGATTGCTGATTGCTGATTATTGATTGCTGATTGCTGATTAACGGAGGCTGATGGACGAGTTCCTCACGGAAGCGGTCATTGAAACGGCGGCGGATGCCCTCCGGCATCGTTTCTCCCTGGCACCCGAGGTCGGCATCATCCTGGGTTCCGGGCTGAGCGCGGTCGCCGACGCGGTGGAGGCCGAGGCCGTCATCCCGTACCCGGACATTCCCTATTTCCCCCGCGCGACGGTGGAGGGACACGCGGGGCGGCTGGTGGTGGGCCATCTGGAGGGGCGTCCGGTGATGGTGATGCAGGGGCGCGCCCATTACTACGAGGGCTACTCTATGGCCCAGGTCACCCTCCCGGTGCGGGTCATGCAGGTGCTGGGGGTGAAGACGCTCATCGTCACCAACGCGGCCGGCGGGCTGAACCCCTCCTTCCGCCCCGGCGATGTGATGCTCATCCGGGACCACATCAACCTGATCGGGATGGCCGGACTGAGCCCGCTGCGGGGGCCCAACCTGGACCGCTTCGGCCCCCGTTTTCCCGACATGTCCTCCGCATACGACCGGGCCCTGCGCTTCATCGCCCGATCCGTGGCGCGGGAAGCCGGAATCCCGGTCCACGAAGGGGTCTATATCTGCCTGGCGGGGCCCAGTTACGAGACCCCCGCCGACATCCGTTTCCTTCGGCTGATCGGCGCCGACGCTGTGGGAATGTCCACCGTCCCCGAAGTAACAGTGGCCCGTCACGGGGGGATGCGGGTGCTGGGGCTCTCCGGCATCAGCAATCTGGCACCAACGGAGGAGGGAGAAGATACCACCACACACGAAGAGGTGCTGGAGGCCGGACGCGTCCTGGCCCCGCGCCTGGAGACCATCATTCGGGGAGTGCTGCGGCAATTATGAAAGTGATCCTGGGGTGGCTGGCCGGCATCGCCTGGATTTTCTACGCGGCCTGTGGCCTGGCCGCGCTCATCTATTTCGCCCGCGCGCTCTCCACCGGGCGGAAACTGGCCGGCAGCCTCACCGTCTACGAGCAGGAGGAACTGCGGGAGAAGACCGGGCGCTTTTGGCGGACGGCGCTCGTATTCCTCCTGTTGGGGGTCTTCCTGTTCGCAGGGGTCTGGTATCTGCAACGGCTCCCGGCCCTGAGCGTTGACCTCACCATCACCCCCACCCTGCCCCCGGGGCTGGTGATTACCCCCAGCCCATCTCCCCGGCCCCCGGCGACGCCCGTTCTGGGCGCGCTGCCGACCATCACCCCGACCATGGAGGCGATGACGCCCCCGCCGCCGGTCTCCCCCACCCCACCGCCGACAGCCACGCCGGTCGGCCCCGTGCCCTCCAACCCCTTCTACGCCCGCTTCGGCGACGTGGCGGAACTCCTGGGCTACGACCTGACCACCACGACGCTCAGCCCGGGCCAGAGCGTGGGGGTGACTTTCTACTGGCGCGCGCTGCCCGGGGCCGGAAACCTCAACTACCAGGTCTTCGTCCACCTCCTTCCACCGGACATCTCCCGCCTCCTGGGCCAGCACGACGGGACACCGGTGGAGGGGACCCGCCCCACCACCACCTGGACGGCAGGAGAGGTCCTGGTGGATTTCCACTCGGTGCCGCTGGTGGCGACGGATTATACCGGCGAGGCCCGGATTGCCGTGGGCTTCTACGACCCGGCGGCGCCCCACATCCGGGTGCCAGTGGCGGGCGGCGCCGATTACGTCCTGCTGCCGGTGACCATCCAGGTCAGCGGGCCGTAGCACAAGACTGTTCAGCCTCACCCCACCCCCAGCGGCTTCGCCGCCCGCCGCAGGCGGCAGGGGAGAGGTGAGAAAGGATGCTGGCAGCCTCACCTGCCCCGCAATAGACGAACCCTCTGTTCCACCCGCACTCGCTCCCCAGCCAGCGAGGCATCACAGCGTACTGCCTCAGCGAAGGCTGCTTCAGCCCGCTCGTCTTTACCGGTCAACCAACAGGCCACCGCCAACTGGAAACGGGCCAGGGGATGCGAGGGCAAAGCAGCGGCGGCCGCCTCGGCCAAATAATGAAATATATTTTTCATTGCGGCGGCTTCGCCGCCGCAATGAAAAATATATTCTTTTCACTCCCGTCGGCCCGAGGA
>JAPYWT010000457.1 GCA_028276215.1 Thermoflexus sp.
CACGTTCGGGATGGGAATGGCGTCACCCTCCAATCACCATCCCGGTGGGATCGATCTCCCTCAGGATGCGCCGCTCCTCCGGCGTGGGCGGCGCGCTCTCCGGCACATCGGCGGGGATGATGATCTCAAACTCGCTGTTGGCCTGGATTTCCTCAATTGTCACCCCCGGATGGCGGCTGATGAGCATCAGGCGCCGGGTCGCCTCGTCAAAACCGTACACCCCCAACTGCGTGATCACCCGATAGGGACCGGTGCCTTCCGGCAGACCGGCGGCCTCCCGCGCCCCCGGGCCGGTCAGGTAGCCGGGGGTGGTGATGAAGGGCAATCGTTTCAGGAAACGTCGCCGGTCCTGGCGCATCATGATGATGGTCCGCCAGCAGAGGGAGCCGATGTCGTTGGCCCCGCCGCTGCCGGGCAGGCGGACCTCCGGGCGCTCCCAGTCCCCGAAGACGGTGGTGTTGATGTTGCCGTAAGGGTCAATGGCGGCCGCGCCCAGGAAGCCGTAGTCCACGTACCCGCTCTGCAGGGCGCTCATCACGTCGTGCATAGAAGAGGCGCTCACGGCCCGGTGGAAGGTCCGGGAATCGCCCACAGAAATCGGGAGGACCGGCACCTGGGGGCCGATGCCCCCGGCCTCAAAGATGATGAGCAGGTTGGGGGCGTGGGTGCGCTGGGCCAGCATGGCCGCAATCATGGGAAGACCCGTCCCCACGAAAACGGATTTGCCATCTTCCAGGAGGCGCGCGGCAACGCAGGCCAGCAGTTCGGTCGGGGTGTAGCGGGCCTCAGCCATTCCTTCCCTCCTCCGGCACCCACATAGACTCCCGCAGTTGCTCCACCCGTTTCAGGTAGTTCAGTTTGCGGATGCCCCCCACCCTCTCCAGGTACTCCTCAAAATCCCTCACACCGAAGACGTACCGGTCAAAGTAGGCCTTCGTCCCCTCCTCCGTCCGGGAAAGGGTGAGCCATTCCCGGATGTGCTCCTCGTCAAAGTAGTACAGGTAGGGCATCTGGGTGGGGTGCGCGCCCCAGGGCACCTCGCACACCGCGTCCACCAGGTAGAAGGGGATGACCGTCCGGTCCGGCGTGCGGCGGATGACCTCCTCGTCCACAATCTCTTCGGTGGTGACAATGACCCGCCGCGCGGCACGGGATAGTTCAAAGTCCTCCACCAGGATGCCGTCAATCTGGGCGTTGCCGTATTTGTCGCAGCGGGGGACGTGGAACATGGCGACGTCCGGATAGGCCGCCGGTAGCAGGCAGACGGGTTTGCCGCTCCAGGGGTCGCGGACGATTTTGGCGGAACTCTTCTCAAAGGTGTCGGTGCCCATCAGGATACGGGCGGGGATGAAGGGGAGGCCCATCGCGGCGGCCAGGAAGCGCCACTGGTAGCCCGCGTTGCTGATTTCGGCCACCACCTTGCATTTGCCGGTCTCCACCGCCCGCCGCCCCGCGGGGGAGAGACCGCGCAGTTCGTGCCCGAAGGCGTAGGCGACCTCCACCCGGCTCACGCATCCGGCGCCGATGAGGATGTCTATGTCGTGGACGGCGGTCTTGCCGGCCATGGTCAGATTCCGTTTGCCCTGGCGGATGATTTCGTAGATCAGGGCCATCGGGATGCGGACATGGCCAAAGCCGCCGCAGGCGATGAAGTCGCCGTCGTGGACGAATTTCTCCACCGCCTCGGAGACGGTCATCCGTTTGTCCTTCAGTTCGCGGGATTTGTTCTCCCGCACCCA
The DNA here is from genome assembly GCA_028276215.1 of Thermoflexus sp. Lineage (GTDB taxonomy): Bacteria > Chloroflexota > Anaerolineae > B4-G1 > DUEL01 > SpSt-77. The sequence goes on from JAPYWT010000457.1 coordinate 1,740, forward strand.
CTGGCGATGTTCGTCCGGGTCGTGCCAGCCGACCAGTTCACCGTGGCCTTCTTTGAGGATTTCCATAGACGGATGCTCCAGCGAGGGTGCGAGTTTGCAAGTGGGCAGGTAGGCACTTGTGGCTCTCAGGGTTGCTGCATCAGGAAATCCAGCAGGACCTGGTTGAACTCCTCCGGTCGCTCTACGGTGACCGCGTGGTGGGCATCCGGAATGACGACCAGTCGGGCATTGGGCATCCGGGCGACGTACGCCTCCTTCGCAGAGACGGGCGTGTAGTCCTGGTCGGAAGCAATCACCAGGGTGGGACAGCGAATATCACCCAGCCGGTCGGCGACGCTCCAGCCCACCAGGGCCCGCATCGCCTCGCGGTAGGCCCGTGGGTCGTTCTCGGCCCACCGTTCCACGAACATCTGGCGCAACGGGGCCTGATCCGGACGGGGGAAGAGGCGCTGGCTCAGAACCTCCCCCATTTTGCGCATCCCCAGCAGGCGGACAATGAGGAACCGCTGCAGGATCATCAACCGCTCCCGGAAGGTGCGCACGACCAGTTCAGGGCCGCTGTTGACCACCACCAGGCTCCGCACCAGCGCAGGCTCGTCCACCGCCAGTTGCAGGGCAATCATCCCACCCATAGAGATGCCCACCACATGGGCGGGAGCGGCCTCCAGCGCCCGGATCAACGCCGCGGCGTCCTGAGCGAAGAGGGGGACCGAATAGGGCCCGGGCGGTTTGTCGGAGCGCCCATGCCCCCGGACGTCAAAGACGACCACCCGGTAGCGCGGGGCGAAGAAAGGGACCTGGTATTCCCAATCCCGGGCACTGGACCCCAGGCCGTGAATGAAGACAATCGGGTCTCCCTGACCGGCGACTTCGTAATACAGGTTGATGTCGCGCAGTGGTAGCACTGGCATCTCTCCTCCTTTCCCTACAAAAATGCGACCTGTGCAGTTAGCCCGAAGCACTGAAGGCGAACGACAAGGTGCCGGTCTGAAACCAGCGCTTGTACTCCCCGTTCCGAACTAAAGCAGTGACGGCAGCCAGAGCTACCGAACCGGGTTTGGACCAACTCATCCCGTTATGCTTCTGGCGGGCAGAGACGACCAGATCATTGGCCTTTTCGCCCCG
>JAPYWT010000458.1 GCA_028276215.1 Thermoflexus sp.
CCGGGGCGAAGTGGGCGATGCCGAAGACCGGGCTCAGCGCCTCCTCCCAGGCCGACGGCGCCCAGGGGGTATCCAGGTGGACCAGGAACCGACCGGAGAGACGTTCCACCCGCCCCTTTCCGCCCAGATGTTCCACCCGTCGGAGAATGTTCTGGGCCAGGACGCGCTCAAAGAAGGCGCGATTTCCCCCCTTCAGACCGACCTCGGCGTAGTGTACGACAGCATGCGGTGTCTCCATACTCCCCTACTCCGTACTCCGTACTCCCTACTTCCTACTCCGTACTCCGCACTTCGCACTCCGTCATCTTCCGCACCAGCGCCTCTTCGTCCTCCCGCGTGGCGATTTTGCCGTCCAGACGGGCATCCCGCAGCGCGGTCAGCAACCGACCGAAGAGCGGCCCCGGCCGCAGGCCCATCGCCTTCAGGTCTTCGCCGGTCAGGATGGGGGTCACGTGCCGGTAGCGGGTCTGGAAGGTGGTCAGGCGGGCCCGCACTCCGGCCCGGCGGTCGGCGACCCATCCCACCGCCAGCAGCCGCGCCGGATACGGTTCCAGCAGGTGACAAATCCGGCTCGGCTGCCGGAGCGTCGGCAGGAGGTCCAGGTCCCGGCGCAGGTCGGGGAGACGTTCCAGGTCCCGGGCCTCGGAGCGGGGTATCCGCAGCCGCCCGGTCACCGCGCGCAGCGCGTCGGGCTCCAGCCGGTACAGGAGAAGCCCCCAGTACACAAACGACCGGTCCTCCGCCTCCAACCCCCAGACCGTCGGGTCCAGTTCCCTCCGCACCGCGCGGAAACGGGTGACCAGCCAGCGGTCGCAGTGGAGGGCGGGATGAATCTGCGGGAGGACCCCCAGCCGCTCCAGCCGACAGAGGGCCCGCTCCGGCTCGTCCTCCGCCAGGATCAGTTCCAGTTCATGCCGGATGCGGTCGCCGCTGACCCGGTTCAGCATGGGCAGGGCATTGGCGATAAGGTCCTCGCTGCGGGGGTCCAGGCGGAACCCCAGGCGGGCCTCCAGGCGGGCCGCGCGCAGGATGCGGGTCGGGTCGTCTATGAAACTGAGGCTATGCAGGACGCGGATGACTCCCTCCCGCAGGTCAGCCTCCCCGCCGTAGAAATCCAGCAGTTCCCCCCAGTGGGGCGGGTCCAGCCGGATGGCCAGCGTGTTGATGGTGAAATCCCGCCGGTGGAGGTCCTGTTTGATGGAACTGCGCTCTACCTCGGGTAGCGCCGTGGGATGGGTGTAGAACTCGGTCCGGGCCGTGGCGAAGTCCACCGCTGAGACGGCCCGATCCGGGGGCGGCGGCCCCCCCATCTCCCGCCAGACCCGATCGTCCAGCAGCCATTTGGCTGTACCGAAGCGCCGGTGGGCCACCACCCGACCGCCGAACTGGCGGGCCAGATGACGGGCCAGGCGGATAGCGTCCCCTTCCACCACCAGGTCCAGGTCCACCACCGGCTGCCCCAGGAGCAGGTCCCGCACCGGCCCGCCGACCAGGTAGAGGCTGAAGCCCATCTGCTGAGCGGCCTCAGCGGCCCGCCGGACCAGGGTCAGGACGGGGGGCGGCACGGCGGCCTCCAGCAGAGCCGCGATTTGCTCCCGGCGGGAGGGAACGGGCCCGGCCTTCCCCCAAAGGGTGATGAGGTCGGTGCGGGTGACAACGCCGACAATATCGCCGTTCTCCACCACCGGCACCTGCCCCCAGCCGGTCTCCATCATCAGCCGCTGCAGACTCTCTACCGAATCGTCCGGGGAGACCGTGACGCTGCCCGGTTCCATAATCTGCCGGATGCTCTCAGCAGCCATGCCGAACTGAATGGCCCGGTCCACCGCCCGGCGGGTGAGCAGGCCGATGACGCGGCCGTTCTCCACCACCGGGAAGCCCTCGTGACCGGTCCGGCGCATCCGCTCGTCGGCCTCGGCGATGGAGGTATCCGGGGAGAGGACCTGGACGCCCCGGGACATAATCTGCCGGACGGTCACCGCCGGGCGGACCGCGCGGGGGAGCAACTCCAGCAGTTCCGCACGGACGGACTCCAGGGTCCGGTCCCGCACCAGGGCGGCGGCCGCGCGGGCATGCCCGCCGCCGCCGAAGTGGGCCGCGACCGCCGCCACGTCTATATCGCCGGTGGAGGAACGGGCCACCAGTTGAACGTGGTGGTTCAGCGCGACCAGGACGAACAGGGCCGACGGCTCCAGTATATCCCGCAGCCGGTGGGCCAGGGTGGAGATTTCCTCTTCGTACTTCCCCGCCCGCCCGGACGCCACCACGATGGTGTGTCCGCCGATGCGGTGGGTCGTCGCCGATTCCAGCAGCCGCTCGTACAACTCCTGCTGGCTGGGCGTCAGCGGATACTGGAGGAATTCCCCGACAATGGTCAGGCTGGCCCCCCGTTCCAGGAGCCAGGCCGCCGCCCGGGCGTCCCGCGCCGTGGTGGTCATATAGGACAGGTTGCCGGTATCCTCGTAAATCCCCATCAGGAGCAGCGTGGCCTCTATGGGCGTCACGGAGATGTCCCGCTGGGACATCTCCTCCACCAGCAGCGTCGTCGTCGCCCCCAGCGGCTCTCCCCGAAACGTCCAGTGCGAGGGGAGTTCCCGACTCAGGGCGTGGTGGTCTATGATGTCCACGGGTGTGTCGGGCCGCATGCCCCGAATAGTGGTCAGCGCCTGGGTGTCCACCAGGATGACCCGCCGGATGGTACGGCGGGGAAGGTCATCGGGATGGACAAAAGGCAGTGCCGCGCCGTAAAGGGAAAGGAACGCCTGACCGTTCCGATTGACGCGGCGCGGGAGGACGGGCACCGCCTCGGGGAACAGTTTCTGTGCCCCCAGCAGCGAGGCGATGGCGTCAAAAT